>PWDW01000240.1 GCA_003553225.1 Halanaerobiaceae bacterium | reverse complement strand
TGTTTCCCAGGACATAATAATTCTGCTTCCCCTTTTATAGCTTCTATAAAATTATCAACTTTCTTTTTTTGAGCATTAATTTCTTTATTTAATTTAGGCTGAAAATCTACTATATTGTTATTTATTTCTCCATAAAATTCCAGTGGAGAAAAATTAGCTCCCGCTTTTTCACCAAACACTTTACTATATATTCCTGTACCTTTATTATTCAAAGCCCAGCTAACATCAAAAACCATAGTAGCTCCATTATTAAATTTAATAAAAGCTGTAGCCAGATCTTCAGTATCAAAAACACCTTCTTCATTGCCACTCATCGCCCAGTACTGACCAACTCCTTCTACATCATAATTGCCGAATTTTTGGTAGGTTGAAGCAGTAACAGAAACAGGCCGGGGACAGCCCATAAACCACCAGGTTAGATCTAAAGCATGAACACCACAGTCAATTAAAGGCCCACCACCAGATAATTCTTTTTTAGTAAACCAGCCGTGGGGGTTACCCCTCCTGCGCAGCCAGCCTGATTTAGCATAATATATATCACCTAACATCCCGTTATTAATGTGTTTTTTTAGAGTTTGAGCTTCCAATCTAAATCTATTATTAAAGCCTATTGCAAAAGTTTTATCCATTTCTTCTGCTTTATCTGACAATTCTATAACCTGGTCAGTATTCATTGCTGTAGGTTTTTCACACAGGACATGAATATCTGCCTCCAGAGCATCCATTGTTTGTTCATAATGAGCCCAGGTGGGTGTACAAATACTGACCACATCCAAATTTTCTTGGGCATACATTTCTTGATAATCCTCATATGTATGTTCAGAATCAATATCATATTTTTTGGCAATTTTTTGCAATCTCTCTTCATCTGTATCACATATAGCTTTTAATTTTGTATCCTTAATACTATCATATGACGGTAAATGAACACTTTGACCAATATTTCCTGCTCCAACTACTGCAGCTTTTAATTTTTTAGTCATATAAATTCAACTCCTTGTTATTAATAAAGTATTTTTTTATGTAATTATAATTTTAATTAACTAAATTTACAGTGTTTTTAACGGCGAAAATAATCTTTATTTTCTTTAAAAAATTATGGAACTTTTTCTATATTAAATTATTCAAGAATAATTTTTATAATCCTTTAAATGAAAAATTTATTTCTTGTTAATGATAGAAACTGATAAATTTTTAGATAAAATCATCCAAATAACCAAAAAGAATTATCTGTATAATAATCTGTCAGCAGATAATTATATGCCCCTTTGCCTTTTTCGGTTAATCAATAATATCTTTTAAAAGAACTCCTTGTTCTTCTTAAATTTGTTTAAAATTATATACTTTTAATAAACTTAAGTAAAAGTACTGAATTTTTCCCTATATATTAACTAAAGAAAAATCACATACAGATCATCTCCCTTACAGGTAAATCGTAAATCTATTTTCTCTCTTGTTGTTTCTTCCGACTTAATCCAGGAAGTTGTAGAAAAAATTGCCTCACCATTAATTTCAAGCTACTCTCCAAGTTTTCTGACGTGTTCTTTCTGTATCCGGGGAATTGTTCCATCAGCCTTGGGTCCACTATTTAATAAAAGATTACCATTTTTACTAACAACATCCACTAAAATAACCAGAATATAACCCGGAGAAATATTCACTTCATCATACCTTATCATTACTATCAAATCTTCTTAAACTTTCTCTTACATCTTTTTTAAAAGATTCTATACTCCACATCATCATATCATGATAATATACATTTTCCTGTGTTTGATTCAGTTTTTCTTTGATATCATTTGTTGCCTTAAATGCCATTCCCGTATAATAATTGACCTTACAGATACCTTTATCAATAGATTTTTGGAATTCTTCTTCTGACAAACCGGACCCTCCATGCATAACCAGAGGTACATCGGTGGCCTCTTTCAATTGAGCAAGTCTGTCAAAATCAAGCTGAGGTTCAGATAAATATATACCATGAGCTGTACCGAAAGCCACAGCCAGACAATCAACACCAGTTTTTTCAACAAATTCACTAACCTGTCCAGGTTTTGTGTGCAGTCGTTCATGTTCTTCTTTAGCTGCATCTTCATCATCTTCAGCACCCCCACCTTCAGGTCGGGAGACATGTCCTAGTTCAGCCTCTACACTCACATCTAATTCATGAGCAATCTTAACTATTTCAGCTGTTTTTTCTATGTTTTCTGCCAGAGACAGACGGGAACCATCAAACATAATTCCATTAAATCCTAACTGCATAGCTTTCATAATAGAGGAAAATGTTTTACCATGGTCTAGCAATACAGCTACGGGTACATCCGCATCTTGAGCTTCATTAATCAAAATCGGAGCTATTTTTCCCAAAGGGGTATATTGAAAATGAACCTCAGCATGACAGATAATTACTGGTGAATTTTCTTCTTCTGCCGCTTCAATTATTCCCCTAACCATATCTAAATTAATGGCATTAAAACTGCCGATAGCATAATTTCTTTTTTGAGCATCTTTTAGCATCTTTTTCATTGAAATTAATGGCATTCTTACTTCCTCCCTTAAAATTCACTTTTTTTTGATACAGGATAAATCCTATCTTAATCTTTATTTAAAATTTTCTTTACATGGGGATATATCTTTTTATAAACTTCAAATTTATCCTGATATTTTTGATACTGTTTTTCATCTGGATAAAATTCCTGTTTAGGTTTAACAAGTCTATCCACTGCATCTTCTAAAGAATCATAGATACCTGCTGCAGTTCCGGCCAGCATTGCTACACCTGCAGTTCCGGCTTCTGAAATATTTAAAGACACTATCTTTTTACCCATCATATTAGCTTTTAATTGTAACCAGTAATCTGACTTAGCACCACCTCCTACAGCTCTCAATTCCTCGATTTCTATCCCAGCTCGATCAAGACATTCCAAATTCACCATCATTTCATAAGTAATTCCTTCCAGAACGGCTTTTATAATTTCACTTTTTTCTGTCTCCAGAGTTAAACCAATAATTGCTCCTCTGGCATTTGTGTCCATGTAGGGGGTACCGGAACCAGCAAAATGGGGTAATATGTAAATATCTGTGGGATAATCAACTGCTTTATCAATTAATATGTCGTAAACATCTTTTCCCTGTTTTTGGGCCAGTTGTTTTTCTTTATACCCGAAATTATCCCTATACCACTTCAACAAACTACCTCCTGTAAAATTAAAGGCATAGGTAACATACATATCATCTTTAACATGAGGACTGCAAACAAGATTGGCTTTCGCCATCTGATCTGAAATTACAGGTTTATCAAGAGCGGTAGTAATACACTCTACAGTACCCATTCCATCAACTGCTATACCACTTTTGATAATACCCGCTCCCAGTGCAGCACAGGGTTGATCATGTCCTCCGGCTACAAGTAACACATTCTGCGGTAAACCCAGATTCCGGGCCAGTTTCTCATCTATTTTACCAGCTTTAGTACCTGATGGTACTGGCTGCGGCAATTTATCTTTATCAATATCAGCTGCCTGAAGAATTTGATCAGACCAGGTCTTGTTAATAATATCAAAGGCCATAGTTCTTGCAGCTAGTGAATAATTAATTACTGGATTTCCACCCAGTTTATAAAGAATAAAATCAGCATAAAGTAATAACTTCCAGGTCTTTTTATATATAGCTGGTTTATGTTTTTTTAGCCACATCAACTTTCCTAAAGTATACATAGGATGTAATGAAACACCTGTAATATTAAATACTTCTCTTTCATCAATTCTCTGTTTTAAATGCTGAATTTCTTCTTCTCCTCTTTTATCTATATACATCATACTATTATGAAGAATATTACCCTTTGCATCAATAGGAACTGCAGCCTCTCCAAAAGAAGAAATACTGATTGCCATTATTTCTTCTCCCTGATATCTGTTTATTGATTCTTTAATTACTTCCTGCACAGCCTGCCATACCTTTCCGGGATTTAATTCTTCCAGACCTGGTTCTGGATTTTCTAGAGTATATTCACGATATGCTGAATTCTGTTTCCCACCATTATAATCTATAATTGTGGCTTTACAACCTGTGGAACCAATGTCTAAACCAAGTAAACTCATTACCGAAACCTCCTAAATAAAAAAAATACAGTACATTCATAAATTGCTTTATAAAAATAATACCCAGCCCAGGCTTCTCATTATTAAATTTCAACCTAGTTCCAAAATTTTTCCCCGGTAATGTGTTCCTCATCATCCCACTCATTTTTTAACTCCAGCATTTTATCTTTTAGTTTTTTCAAACTTTTTAATATTTTTATCTCTGTTTTTTCCCGATATTTAACAGACAACTGTTTTTTTGAGTTAATTTTTAAAATCATCTTTTAAAAACTGACCCCGCAATTCCCCTTTCACCGACCACCCAATAAAATAAGCCTATGTTATTCACTTTTTCAAAAACTTTAAGTAAGCCTGGCACCATAATCGTAAACCGTCTTCAAAGAATCTTTTTTTACAAAATTTTCAGGACGATCTTTTAATTTCTCAATTAACCTATTACGCCACTTTTCCAGGTTACTTTTATATTGATTTTCCAGGGAAATATCTTTAAGTTCCCGGGGGTCTTCAGCAAGATTAAATAATTGTTCAGAACCTGTAATCGGCCGCCAGATATATTTATACTTTCCATCAGTCAGCATCTGGTAAGCCTGTTTTTTGCTATAACATGGAGAATGTTCACTGTGCAGCCAGGATCTTACTTTTTCTTTATCTCCTTTTAAAATCGGAACCAGGCTTTTCCCATCTATATTTTTTGGCACCAATATACCTGCTAAATCAAGTAAAGTGGGTGAAATATCTTCTAAACAGACCGGACTTTTACAGCTGACTCCTTTTTGAAGTTTTAATTCAGAAGAACCCTGAATAAGTAAGGGGATTCTTACAGAACCTTCATAAGGCTCACATTTACGAAAATAATGGTGGTCTCCCAGCATTTCACCGTGATCAGAAGTTAAAATTATTAACCAGGGACGACCCTGCTGTCTGCTCTTTTGTTTAAAGTCTGAGATTAAATAATAAAGCTGATCATCCAGATGATTGATCAAACCATAATATCCTGCCTGTGCTGATTTTAATGCTTCCCCTTCCAGACAAACTCGATGGGCATCAACCCCGGCTCCTCTTCCCTTTTTTTCCGGCATTTCAGCCCAGTCTCCTACTGCAGGTGCCGAATTTTGGGTTCGCAGATAACGATTCATATAAAACTCGGGGGGGATTAGTGGTGGATGGGGGGCAAAAAATGAAGCAGTCATGAAAAATGGGGCACTCATATCAGAAATATAATTCCGGGCTGTACTTACTATCCAGTTGGTGGGGTGTAAATGTACTGGTAAATGCCAGGGTTTAGCAGTCCACCCATTAGGAGAAATTCCGTGTCCTTTTATCCCCCCAGTATCTGGAGCCTCTTTTTTAAGCATTCTTGCATAATCATCATCTTCTTCATAGGTGGATCCCAGTACCCTTTTCTGGTAACCATAACTATTTTCGGGAGGATATTGATGCATATTACGCCCCACCAGAATGGTAAAATAACCAGAATCCTGAAGTATCTGTGGCAATGTTATGCTTT
>PWDW01000209.1 GCA_003553225.1 Halanaerobiaceae bacterium | reverse complement strand
CAGCTTATTTTCGAAGACCGCAAAAGTGATGAAGAGGGTTATTCAAATTTATTAAAACTTTATAATGAAGGTTTTCATATCTGTCATTTGAACTTTGGTGAGCAGAGAGACAGGGACTGTTTGTTCTGTATCCAGCTTGTGGAAAATAAACTTGAGGGAGAGGCTCAAAATTAAAATTATGAGCTCGAAAAATAAGCTTTATATCTGTGGGACTCCGATTGGCAATCTGGAAGATGTAACTTACCGGCTGATAAAAATATTAAATAAGGTAGACATCATTGCCGCCGAAGATACCAGGAAAACAGGTAAACTTTTAAACCATTATGATATAAAAACCAAAATGATCAGCTATCATGAGCATAATGCAGAAAAAAGGGTAGATCAGCTGCTGGGTTATATACAGGAAGGACTTGATCTGGCCCTGGTAAGCAGTGCTGGAATGCCCGGTATTTCGGATCCTGGTTATGAAGTGATAAAAGAAGCTTTAAACCTGGGCCTGGAGGTAGTTCCCATCCCCGGGCCCACAGCCCTTATTTCTGCACTGGTGGTCTCCGGGCTGCCCACAGATCGTTTTGTTTTTGAAGGATTTTTGCCCCGCCAGGGAAAAAAACGCCGCCAGACATTAAGACAGATAAAAAAAGAAAAAAGGACAATTGTGGTATATGAATCTCCCTACCGTGTAAAAAAGACTCTGCGGGATTTAGAGAATAAAATAAAAGGCAGGAAAATAGCGCTGGTTAGAGAATTAACTAAAATGTATGAGGAAAAAATATACGGTACCTGCCCGGAAATTTTAGCACAGCTGGAGGACCGGGAAATCAAGGGAGAAATAGTGCTGGTCATTGAGGGACGACAGCAGGCAGAAATTGAAACTGGCTGGCAGGATTATGATGTGGTCGAACATGTGAAATTATTAATGAAAGAAGGATACACCAAAAAGGAAGCAATAAAACAGGTGGCCGCCGAAAGGGGGCTTTCCCGCAATCAGGTATATGAGAAGGCGATTGCCGTTAGTGTGAATCCTGAAGATTATTAGATTTAAGATGAGCATATTTTAGTTTAAAACCAGTAATTATTTAACTGCTGCTATTTTAGAAAAAAGAGGAAAGGATGATCATAAAGTGAGTGATCAGGATACTTTCTATGTTACTACTCCAATTTATTATCCCAGTGCAAAACTTCATATCGGACATGTCTATACGACCGTGGCTGCAGATACTATTACAAAGTTCAAAAAGATGCAGGGTTATGACACCATGTTTCTTACCGGTTCAGATGAACACGGGCAGAAAATAGAAAGAAAAGCACAGGAAACGGGCAAAGAACCTGCTGAATATGTAGATGAGATAGTGGCTTCTTTTAAAGAATTATGGCAGGAGCTGGGTATTGAATATGATGATTTTATTCGCACCACCGAAGAACGCCATACAGAGATAATTAAAAAAATCTTTCAGAAGCTGTATGATAAAGGGGATATATATAAAGGAACATATGAAGGATGGTATTGTACCCCCTGTGAGAGCTACTGGTCGGAAAGAGAAATTGGAGAAGAGAAAGTGTGTCCGGATTGTGGTCGACCGGTGGAGTGGATTGATGAGGAAAATTACTTTTTTAAAATGACTAAATATGGTTCTCGTCTGCTGGAACATATCAAAGAACACCCCAAATTTATTCAGCCCGAAAGCAGGCGCAAAGAAATGATTAACTATATTGAAGAAAGCCTGGAAGATCTCAGTGTGTCAAGAACCAGCTTTGACTGGGGGATAAAAGTTCCTTTTGACAAAGATCATGTGGCCTATGTGTGGCTGGATGCTCTTTGTAATTACATTACGGCTATTGGTTATATGGCTGATGAAGAAAAGTTTAATCATTACTGGCCGGCTGATATACACATAGTGGGCAAGGATATTCTGCGTTTTCATACAGTAATCTGGCCCTGTCTTTTAATGGCTCTGGATCTGCCATTACCCAAACAGGTTTTTGGTCACGGCTGGCTGCTGACAGAGACCGGTAAAATGTCCAAGTCCAAGGGTAATGTGGTAGACCCCCAGGTTTTAAAAAATCATTTTGGAACTGACGCTATTCGCTATTACTTAATGAGAGAGGTGCCTTTTGGTACTGATGGCACATATTCCACTGAAGCCTTAATAGGGAGAATAAATTCTGATCTGGCCAATGATTTAGGCAATCTGCTGAACAGGACCATCAGTATGATTGAACAGTATTTTTCCGGAGTGATTCCCGCTCCCCAAAAAACAGATCAAATAGATCGGGAGCTGAAAGAAGCTGCAGCAGATGTGGTTAAAGAATATGGAGAACATATGGAAGAGCTCAAGTTTACTCTTGCTCTTGAAGAATTGATGAGCTTTGTCCGCAGAAGTAATAAATATATAGACCAGACCAGGCCCTGGATTCTGGGCCGGGATGAAGCCAGCAAAGACCGGCTGGCAACGGTTCTTTATAACCTGATGGAGGCCCTGCGAATAATTGCCGGCCTTCTAAAACCTTTTATGGTTGATACTCCCTTCGAAATGGCAAAACAGATGGGTATAGAAGGTGAATTAAAAGAGACTACCTGGCAGGATCTGCAGGAATGGGGTGGGCTTAAAAGCGGAGTTTCTGTTCAAAAAGGAGAACCTCTTTTTCCCAGAATTGATGTGGAGGAATATTTTTCCGATATTGAAGAGGAAGACACAAAACAGCAAAAAACTGTAACCGAGTCCGAAACCACAGAGGGGGAAGAAAAAGTGATTAGTTTTGATGATTTTAAGGAAATGGATATTAGAGTAGCTGAAATTACAGCAGCCGAGGAAATTGAAGACAGTGATAAATTACTTAAATTAGAGGTGGATATTGGTGCTGAAACCCGTCAGCTGGTAGCCGGTATCGCCAATCATTATGAACCTGATCAGTTGAAGGGGAGAAAAGTACTGGTTGTAATCAATCTGGAGCCGGCTGAGATTTTTGGTGTTAAATCCAATGGTATGATTCTGGCTGCAGAAAATGAAGAGGGAGATCTTGCGTTAGCCACCGTGGAAAAAGATATGACACCGGGCAGTAAAGTAAAGTAAGAATATTAAATAAATCTTTCTGCAGGAGGGGTTAAGGTGAAGAATAGAGATTCAATTCCGGAGGCCACAATTGAGCGCCTTCCGCTTTATTATCGATATCTGGATAAGCTGGCCACCTTTGAGGATGTAGAAGTTGTTTCTTCTAAAGATCTGGGTGGTAAACTGGGTATTGCCTCAACACAGGTCAGAAAAGACCTTTCTTATTATGGAGAATTCGGCCGCCGGGGAGTTGGTTATGATGTAATAGAATTAAAAAGGTCTTTAGGCCGGATTCTGGGAGTTGATAGGTTGTGGTCGGCAGTCCTGGTTGGTGCGGGGAATTTAGGAAGAGCCCTGGTCAATTATCAGGGTTTTAAAAAGATGGGGCTTGAGATTTCCCATGTGGTGGACAATGATCTAAATAAGATTGGCAACAAAGTTGAAGATATAACAGTGCAGAGTATAAATCGAATTGAAAAGATAGTTAATAATAATGATATAAAAATAGGGATTGTCACTGTACCGGCCGAGGCAGCTCAAGATGTTGCCGACAAATTAATTGATGCTGGTATCAAGGCGCTTTGGAATTTCGCCCCGACCAGGCTTTATGTACCTGATGATATTTCAGTAAGAAACGAAGATCTGGCGGTAGGTATAGTCAGCCTTATTTATCATTTGAGCTGGGATGAAAAGGATGAATCTGAAGCAGATGAGTAAAGATAGGAGCTGGTTTTATGGAAATGAAAGTTTCAGTACTGGGCAGTGGTAGTTCCGGAAATTCAATATATTTATCATATCGGGGTACCAGCATCTTAATAGATGCCGGAATGAGTGGCCGGGAAATAAACCGGCGTTTACAAAAGTGTGACTCCACCATAGAGGAGCTTGATGCAGTTTTTATAACTCATGAACATAATGATCATATAACCGGGGCCGGTGTATTATCCCGGAGATGTGATATACCCATATTTGCCAACAAATTAACCTGGGAGGCTCTGGATGGTGAGATTGGCAGTATAAAACCTGACAACAAAAAGCTGATCAGCGGTTCACTTTCTATGGGGCCCTTTTTTCTTTCCAGTTTTTCTATTTCTCACGATGCCCGGGATCCTATCGGTTATGTGGTGCGTACTGAAGGGGGAAGTGTGGGTATTGGAACTGATATGGGTTATGTGAATAGTGAAGTTAAACATCAATTAAAAGACCTTGATTTTTTAATTATAGAGTCCAATCATGATTATGAAATGCTGATGCAGGGTTCTTATCCTCCCCATCTTAAAAGGAGAATTAAGAGCAAACAGGGGCATCTCTCAAATGATGCTGCCGCAGAAATTCTGCCAGATTTAATGGAAAAAAAGCTGCCCCGTATTTTACTGGCTCATCTCAGCCGGGATAATAATATGCCTGACCTGGCCTATATTACTATTAAAAATCGGCTGGAAGCAGCGGGTCTGAAAGTTGGTTCTGATCTGGATATAGAATTTACATACCATGATCGACCCACAAAACTGTTTTGTGTATAACTTAATGGATAACTGACAGAAGGGAAGGGGTGGAGATGGAAATAAAAATAATTTCTGTGGGCAAAACCAAAGAAAATTATATTCAGTCCGGTCTTGATGATTATCTGGAGCGGCTGCAGCATTACTGTGATATTAAAATGATTGAAATTGAACCCGAAAAAATCCGGGGTAAGCCCACCGGGGCTCAGATTGAACAGATCAAAAAAAATGAAGGAAAACGAATTCTGGATAAAATACCGGAACAGGATTATATTATTGCTCTTTCTGTTCAGGGTAAGCCTATGACTTCAGAGGGACTGGCTAAATCTATAAAAAATCTCCGTATTCAGGGCCGAAGGGAGATTTCCTTTGTGATTGGGGGTTCTCAGGGTTTAAGCCGTGAAATTATGGAAAAATCTGATTATACTCTATCCCTTTCCCATATGACCTTTACCCACCAGATGATCAGACTGATCCTGGTAGAGCAGATATACAGAGCTTTTAAAATCATTAATGGTGAACCCTATCATAAATAACAATAAAAAGTGATGTAATGTTTAAAACTAAAAATTATAAAAAAGGAGATAAACTCAAAAAGTCATCTCCTGATGGGGACGGATATTTAACAGCAGCCGGTCTTCTGGAAATGTTTTTTTCGAGCTTTTTAAAACGTTTAACAAAAATATTTTGAAATTATTTCAGAATGTTTAATTTTTTGATTATTGAGTGGGTGTTCTGTTTAATTATTAGGTTCTCCTCCATAACCGTTGGTAAAGTTTAAGTATATGTTGCTATTAGCTGATATGAACATTTCGCTGCCCCTCCATTTTATTCGCATGGTTGGGCCAGCATTAGCACATCGAGCACGTCAAAGGACTCCATCCTCGCATTGAGGGAGAGAAGACGAATAACGAAATTTCTGTTTCACCTTCCGCTCGTCACGACTGCGACTCGCTCCAGGTACTAGGACCTGAGGACCGTCGGAAGTGAGTTAAATTTAGTTTCTTCTTGACCGAAAGAGAAGATGGGAATTAGTCCTTTTCGTGAATGAAGCAATAGCAACATATATCAATATTTTT
>PWDW01000263.1 GCA_003553225.1 Halanaerobiaceae bacterium | reverse complement strand
CTTAGTTATATTTAGTGAACAGCCAAATTAAATAAATCAAAACACCCCCTTTTTGAACTGGAAAATATAATTTTCCTGTTTTTAAATATATAGTGACTGTTCATATTAAAAAATATCAGGCACAATTAAAAGTTATTTTAATAATTTTTTTATAATTGGGAATAATAAAGGTGTAAATAAGGAAAAAACTGTTTTTTGAATATTTCATGATTAGTAAAACCAGAACACCTAAATTTATCCTGAAATATTTTATTATTTTGTAATCTTTATAAGAATAAAAATCTTATTACTATTATATTGTAACATATTATATTTAAATTGTAAATAAAATGCATTTTTTTTACTCGGGCCGTACCACACCATTTTCCACTATTAGTTTATTGTCAATACCCGCCCGGGCAAGATTTAACAGGCTATCCAGTCCTCCAGGCATATCAGCTATCTCCACTTTTAACGCCTTTTGGTAATAATCAACTGCTTTTTCTCTAACACCCAGCTGATCCTTAGCCAGACCAGCCCAAAAATAGGCCTGTATCAAATTATAGGGTTCGGGATGTGTCTTTTGAGCAATAAATTTTTCAAAAAAGTGTATTGCCTGTTCATAATTGTGCAAACGATTATGCAGCCTGCCCGCAAAAAGCTGGGGCACAGCCGCCTCTGGATAAATATCCAGAACCTGCTCAATTTTATCAAGAGCCTGTTCATTTTGGTTTAAATCAATCAAACGGGCTGTATCACGAACCATAAACCAGTATTTTTCCCGGCCTTCCCTTTCAGTTGCCGGTAAAACACCAATTACTTCCTGGGGCTGACCGCTTTCCCAAATAGCAGCAGCATCTATTCCCACATAAGAACCATCGGCTGCATAAGGTGCTATACCATCTTTACTGACTAAACCAACCCAGAGTTCCCCACGATCAGGTACTAATACCATACTTGCCAGATTAACTTCGGTATTAATACCGGCATAAAAACCTTCCCGGGCCGGGCCTGACAGCTTATCTCTTAAAAATTCCCGGCTTATCTCAACATCAATATTCCCCCAATACTGTTCTTTTAGTTCATTAAAACGACGATCCCTTAAATCTGAGGACATCCACCCGGGGGCCTGAAACTGCTGCATATAAGAATCCTTAAACATATTTGTTGAACATATAAAATCATCAGAGTGACGAACTACCATCCGGTTTGCAGTTAATTCGACAACAGCTGCCTCTTTTGAACCCGCATCGGCCAGCATTAAATTTAAACCAATAGTTCTCGGTGCTTCGCGGATCATATCCAGGGCCTCCTGCAGTGTTCCCGCATACTGTAAAACCTGACGCAGCATTAACATATACGGCAGGCCATCAAATGTAACTTCATTTTGCCGGGCAATAGAATAATTACTGGTAATCACAATTCCTTTTTCATTCATCCCACTCATGGTGCCAATAAAGGAAGGGTAATTATGCACAACAAAGCGGTTGCCTGATTCAGGTACATAAACACCTACATATTGATAACCGGCCAGATCAATATAACCGGCATGATCCAGATTACGCCCCACATAAAGGCTGCCATCAATCACAGCATCACCCCAGGCAGCAAAAGCAGAACATGAAGGACCGGCAATAGCCAGATCCTGGGCCGCATTACCCATCATAATATCATAATAATTACTGGTTTCCCCTTTTGAGGCCCCGAGGATAAAACCCTCCATCTCCTGCAGGTATTCATCAGGAGTATGACGTTTAAAGGCCGGATACAGCCGGTAACGGGCATAGAGATTTCTAAAAAACCAGCCAATTCTTTCAAGTAAGCCTTCAGCCTGTTTTGAGGGATCCAGAGATTCAAATAATTCCAGTAATTCATCATCACCGGCAGCCAGTAATAAACCATGTTGGATACCTATTTCCTGTGGACTCCCTGTAAAATAAGCAACTTTTAGCCCCTTAGTTTCCACTAACCAGCCCTCCCCCGCCCTTAAAACACCATCTTTTTCTTCGAGCTGGGGTAATTCACTGGCAGCCGGAACAGTACCAAGAATAACTAAAATTAAAACAAAAATAATTAAATATATTTTTTTAATACTAATCATCCATAACACCTCCCTTAAATCTTATCTTAATATTAGAAATTTTTTAGGTTGCTTTAACAAAATTTTCTATCGACTTTTGGCTTTCATCTCTCTCCTGCACAAATTATTCAGGTATAATCATTTACCCTGCATCAATTATCCTGCTTATATAATATATAACATACAATTATACCAAATAATATTAAACCCCCGGCTGCAAACTGAAGACCTGTAAAATCAATGTAATAATCCCGGGGATTAAAACTGCCTTTCATTGCAGCCTGAAAAGCCACTCTTCCCAGCATAGGCACAACTAACTGAATTATTCTGGTCAACAACAGGGTCACAACTCCGATAACAGCAAACAGCCCTGAAAGCAAAAATCCGGTCTCCTTCAAAACAAACACTCTCCTCTTTGGCTCTGCTATTTAAAAAATATTTAAAAGTAATAATTATATAATAATTGGTAAATTATTATATATTCTGTATTATATAATATAATTTAAGGAAATACAATCTTTTTTTAAATTTTTTTAAATTTTACTGCTCACTATTTATTTAAAAATAAATATAACACTATAACCTCTAATAATATATAATTCCCTTGTTTTTTTCTAACCTGTACAATTAATTTATATCACTGTAGCTACTTTTATATTATGAATTTTTTTATTCTAATCTGTTCGGAAAGGAGCAGCCGGAAAACCGGCCTTATTGTAAAGATTTGCCTGTTCCGGATTATCAGCCCAGGCATATCTTACCCGTACAGGGTGGTTTATATCTTCATGCCATACAACAACTTTTTCCCCCTTAATTTCAGCATCAGCAACAAGAAATTCACCATCTGGGCCGGCAACTTCAAAACCACACAGATTTTGTGAACCCCTGACGGTCAAACCCCCATCTACATGTTCAAATGAAATCACCACTTTTTTCCCCTGGATATACTTTGAATTATAGAGTGGACCTGAATAAACAACATCTTCACCATAGGCCAGACTCCGGGCCGCCAGAGCAAGTCTCTCCCCTATTTCTTTTTTATAAACCGGATGCAGGTCATTCCATTCTCCCAGATCTATAGCTACCACCATTGCGGTGTGTGGTACAGACAGAGCCTGACACTGGGCTTCACGCATTCTGGCCCAGCTGCTTTTCGGATTTTCATTACCGGTCAGACCATAATTGGGCAGCTGAACAAAAAGAAAGGGAAACTTCCCCTGATTCCATTTTTGTCGCCAGTCCTTAATCAAAGCCGGAAAAAGATCCCTGTATTCTTCATCCTGCCCGACATTGGATTCACCCTGATACCAGATAACTCCTTTAATTGCATAATTGGTAAGGGGATTTATCAAAGCATTATATAATCCTACAGGTTTCCACTCAAAAAATGTTTCCTCCGGTAAAGGTTTTTCAACTTCTGCACCCACCCGATACTTCCATTCACCCTTTAGGTCAATCTTTTTATTCCCCAGTTCAAGCTGGTAGGGTTTATCTTCTATAAACCCACCTTCTCCATTATTGCTTACAACTCTCAGAGCAATAATATTTTTTCCCGGCTTAAGGATATGAGCATCAAGTTCATATTTTCGCGGAGGATACCTGTATTCTGTCTGGCCAACTCTTTGACCATTAATATAGGTCCAGTCACTATCAACAATAGTTCCCATCTGCAGGCGGAGCTGCTGTCCTATTTCTTCTGAATTGAGTTGGATTTCTTTTCTAAACCAGATTACTCCTTTAAAATTTTCCAGGCCCTTTTCACCAAAACTGGTGGGAATCTCCATTAGAGCCCAGTTTTCTGAATTATATTCCGGCTGAGCCCAGAGAGGAAAATTTTTCTTCAGTCCTCGATCCATTTTATACAATTTTTTATACCACTCTGCAGTTTCTTTTTGTTCTGCACACTGGATCTTTTTGATTTTTTCAGGATTACTGTATTCCTTTGCTTCTTTTAATTTACCGGGATAATGCTTAATAATTTCTTCACTAATCCAGGCTTCAACAGGTGAACCCCCAACTGCACAATTGATTAAGCCAACCGGTATTTGATACTTTTTATATAATTCTCTGGCAAAAAAATATGCTGTGGCCGAAAAATCGAGTACACTTTCGGGATCTGCCTCAATCCATTCTCCACTTTCCAGATCAACCCGTGGTCCTGAAAAATCGTAGGCTGTTTCTATTTTAAACTGCCGGATCTCCGGATTTTCAGAATAAGCTATCTCTTTTTGATAAAGGTCCTGAACCCTGTTAACCGGTAACTCCATATTTGACTGACCGGAACATACCCACACCTCTCCTATCAGAATATTTTTTATCCGAACTGTTTCTTCCCGACACCCATTAATGCTCACATTCATGCTATAGGGCCCTCCGGCTGTATGTGGGGGAAGCCGAAGTTCCCAGTCTGCTTTTTTAGTGACCTTTGTTCTGTATTTTTTTCCTTTAAATAATATTTCAACAGTCTCACCAGGTGGAGCCCAGCCCCAGATTTTTATCTCTTTTTCTCGCTGAAGAATAATTCCGTCACTAAACAAACGAGGTAATTTTAGGCCCTTAACTGCTGTATTGTATTTATTAAACCCAGAATCTATATTTTTACCACTCATCCTAAAATCTCCTTTTTGTACTGTTTTATTATCGGATTAAATATCAATTTAATAATGATTTACCATACCTGCCTATAGTCATTAAAACTGCTGCTATCAGTATATAAATAACAGTAAAGTTTAAAAATATATCACGAAAGGCATCAGGATGTAATTCTATAAAAAACCCACTCAGCCAGATCAATAAAAATATTAAACCTATGGTAACTGCATAATGAAAACTATAAATAGCTATTAAAGGCCAATTTGGAAATAAATTAAATATTAAAATACTGCCAATGCCAAGAAAAGTAACAGCAAACCGCATCAATAAATGCACATGAGTATCCGTGGTTTGACCCTGTAATAACCCTATACCAGAACTGGTTACTGTCAATATAGTATAAACGACACATATTAATATTAATACATTTTTAAGACTAAGTTTTATTCTCATTATTTACTCCCCTCAAAAAAAAACAATTTGAAATATGCTTAAATTTATACCGTAAAATATAATAACTTTTTTTAGATCTATTAATTACTGTTTTCCAATTCTTTAGCAAATTTTTTGATATTATCATAATTAATTTTGGATTCACTTTTTTCTATACCGGCAACTTTTTTCAAAATTGCCCGGGAAACAAAGCTTATTTGATCTAAATTATATTCATGCCCAAATAATCCTTTTACAGCTGCTTTCTTTAGCAGTTCTTCAGAAAAAGCATTTTCAAGCTGTTCCATAGCTTTTTCTTCCTCACCACAGCAAATAAAAAGCCCAAGTTGTTTTACCTGTAAAATCTTTTCGAGATTATTCTGACAGAATTTCCTTACTGATTTTTGTATTTTACCAATATGAATAGAACCCCCGATAATTATTCGATTAAAATCTTCTACTTTTTCCTTCCGGGAATTCTTATCCTTTGACCTCCTCCCCGCCGATTCACTTCGTTCATCAACGAGGATTCCTGGTAGTTCATATGACTACCTTCCAAACTGACTTTGCTTTTGGTCTATCCCGCACTATTGAAAGCACTAATAG
>PWDW01000101.1 GCA_003553225.1 Halanaerobiaceae bacterium | reverse complement strand
TAGTATTAGTTACGGATCCGACACCTTTTGGAGTCAATGATCTGAAATTGTCTGTTGATATGTGTAGAGGTCTAGGGATGGAACCTGTGGTGATAGTCAACAGAGCAGAGTACAAAGATGATCATCTGAGAAAATACTGCGAGGAAGAGGACCTAGAGATAATAGGAGAGATCCCTGACGATATAGAGATTGCCGAGACATACTCTAGAGGAGACATGGTCGTCGATGAATTAGAAGAGTATCAAGATATTTTTATGGGGCTTGCTAAAACACTTGAAGAAGTGAGTAAACATAAACGAAAAAGAGAACCTCTTGCTAGAGAGAAACCCGGTTCTAAGAAAATCAAAAAGACGGAATCCAAACAAAAGGACACATCAGCAAGTCTAGAGAAGAACAAAGAATTGGTCATAATCAGTGGCAAAGGCGGCACGGGAAAAACCTCACTGATGGCATCCTTTGCTGCGCTAGCTGAAAATCCAGTTCTATCCGATTGCGATGTTGATGCCGCTGATCTTCATCTCCTCACGGATCCAGAAGTCGAAGAGAGTGGTCTATTTAGCGGTGGATACACAGCCGAGATAGACCAAGAGAAGTGTATAGGCTGTGGACTGTGTCAGAAAGAATGTAGATTCAATGCTATAATTGGGGAAGGAGGATGTGAAGAGCCAACATATCGGATCGATCAGCTGGAATGTGAGGGCTGTGGAGTCTGTAATATAGTATGTCCTGAGGATGCTATTGATTTGGAAGATGCTGTTAATGGTGAGTGGTTCGTTTCTGAGACGAGATTTGGCGACATGTCGCACGCAAAACTCGGTATAGCAGAAGAAAACTCTGGCAAACTCGTCACTATTGTAAGAGACAATGCTGAGGAACTCGCTTCCAGGAAAAGTACGCATATGTTGATAGACGGCGCGCCCGGAACCGGCTGTCCAGTGATAGCGTCCTTGACAGGTTCCGATTATGCATTGGTGGTGACTGAACCGACGGTTTCGGGGGTCCATGATATGGAAAGAGTATTAGATGTAGCAGATCATTTTGGTATAGAATCGGGAATAGTTATCAACAAGGCAGATTTGAACGAAGAGATGACAGAAAAGATTGAAAGAATAGCAAAGGAAAGGAATATTGAAATCCTCGGAAAAATTCCATACGATACGGTATTCATAGATGCCCAGATGAAGGGTTTGACGGTAGTTGAATATGTGAAAAAAGATAATCCTACATATCTTGCTATAAGAGAAATATGGAAAAACCTCAAAAATAGGCTTTAGAGAATCTAAAAGAGCTAAGATCGAACTTCAGTTAGCAGCGGTGGTCATGCTAGGTTCTATAAAATCGATGATTCTAGTCTAGTCTCTCAATGAGTATAAGTTTACTTGCGAAAATGGGTAGTATCCTAATGAACATTTTTGAGAGCTTTCTCGAAATCCGGTAATTGGGAAGCAAAAGTATACTTGCTTTTGTCATCGCTCTAATAGAAACTTTTAAGTATTTTTACTCAAATGTGTAATTGAAAAGAGGTGAAAAATATGAGATCAGGAAAAGGAAGAGGCGAAAGATCTAAAAAAGAATCTGATCAAGGAGGCCGTGGTCGACAACCAGAAGGTAAAGGTTATGGCCCAGGTGGAACATGTGTTTGTCCAGAATGTGGGTATGAAGAAGAACATCAAAGAGGTCAGCCGTGCTATGAAAAAGAATGCCCAAAGTGCGGGACAAAGATGATGAGGGATTGAAAACAGAACAAGATATCACAAAAATTTTGATCTCTGAGAATCAAAGTGGTTTATCCAAAAAGTATCACTGTTGGTCTGCACTATATGGGATCATCGACAAGGTATGGACAGAGGTAGAATGATAGAGCAAAAAACCCTTGAGGAATATCTTGAGGCCATATATCTCCTTGAAAAGAGAAACGGGCAAGCTAACACTGGAGATATATCTTTGGAATTAGGTGTGAAACCTCCATCCGTAACCGAGATGCTACGAAAGTTAGAGCAAGGAGGTTATATAGAATATGAACGATATGAGGGAGCAAGATTGACCCCACTTGGTAAGAAGAAAGCTAGAAATTTGATGGAATCACATGAAACCATCGCTGATTTTTTGGAAATAATAGGTGTAGAAAAAGAACAAGCTGATTTAGATGCATGCGAATTAGAACATCATATAAGTAGAAACACTTTAAGGAAACTGAAGAAATTTATAGAATTCATTGATGATGCTCCTGATGAACCAAAATGGATAGAACATTATCGACATTACCTCAAAACTGGCGAAAGGAAAAAGTGTGAATTTTACAAAAATAGAGAGTAGCACTTTATCGTTCGCTTAGTTCTTGTTCTAATACTCTCTCGCACCAGGGACATTCTATTACATCTTCGGGCTCAAAAGGAGGTTCTAGATCTAATCCACATTCACTTTCTATTTCATCTCCATAATGCCTATCTATCAAATCTATAATCTTGCCGCTCATCTCGAACCCTAATTTTTCCGCCTCTTTACAAGCGTCCTCAAAATCCATATCTAAAGATTTTTGAAAGAAATTTTCTACCATATGATGCCTTAAGATTTCATTTTCAACTATCTTTTTTCCTTGAGAGTTTAACTTTAGACCTTTCTCAGGTATGTATTCACCAACATCACATCTCTCTAGTCTTTTCATCTTTTTTAGTGCTCCGGCTCTGCTCATATTTCTTTTTCTAGCTAATTTCGCTGGGCCAACAGGATATTCATGGCCGTTTAAAAGAAATATCGAGATTAGATATTCTCGATCTCTTCGAGTCAAATTTTTTGGAGTCATTTATTAGTGTTAAGGATTGATCGACTATAAAATTGTAGTGCATTTAATTTCAAAATCTATTTTTATAATCTCGTTTCAAAACAGTCTTTTTACTCATATGTAAAGAAACTTTAAATATATCCACTCATAAAGGTACTAATGTGATAAACATGTCAAGAGGAGACGGAACAGGTCCTGAAGGTTTAGGCCCAATGACAGGAAGAGGACTCGGTTACTGTACTGGTCACGCTACTCCTGGTTTTGCAAAAGCTGGCGGTCGTGGTCTAGCAAGAGGCAGAGGACGAGGAATCGGTAGAGGACTAGCTAGGGGTTTTAGAGGCGGTAGAGCACCCGGTTTTAGAAGAACACTTTTAAAAGTTCCAGTGGAGAGAGCAATCCCAGTTCAAAGACCACCTGTAAGGACAGAGGCACAAAGGTCTTACTACGACGAATACACAGAGGAAGACGAAATAGAAGACTTGAAAGCCTATGCCGATCAGCTAGAAGAGGAACTAGAATTGGTAGAAGAAAGACTGGACGAACTCAGCGAGTAAAAAGCATTCTTTTCTCTTTATTTTTATTATCAAAAGGATGAAAAACATTATTATTCATTACGGGGATAATCGAAACGATGCCAAGACGAAGAAAAGGCAAGAGAAGAGGCCGGAAAAGAGGTAAAAGGAGAGTCGCTAAGATCCCAGATGAACGTGTATTCTCTCCCGATACAGAGGAAGATAGACCAATTATCAGTTTAAAGGTGGAGGAAGTAGAAGCTCTGAGATTGGTGGATAGAGAAAATCTAACACAGGAAGAAGCTGCTGGAGAGATGGGTGTCTGCAGAAAGACATTCTGGAATGATCTAAAGTCAGCGAGAAAAAAAGTAGCGGAAGCTCTCACTGAAGGAAAAACTATCAAGATAGAAGGCGGCAGTTATTCCCTCAAATAATTATTAAATAAGTACTTCTTTTTAATTATATTTAACCATTCCTTGAACGAGTCTACCAATGATGGATTTATATTTAAAACAAAAGCCAATATATTGAAGATGGAAAAACATTTATATATTATAATATTTGTTTTTTCATAATGTGATAGGATGTCTGGATTCTCCTCAGAGGAAAGTGAATTGATAGAAAGACTGATCAGAGTTGGTGTGGATAAACACGAAGCTAAGGTACTGGTAGCTCTAACAGACGAAGATACAACTACGAGCAGGGATATCGAGGATAAAACTATACTGAGGCAGCCGGAAGTATCGCTTAGCCTTAAAGATTTGAGAGAAAAGGAATGGGTCTCGAAAACGGGTGAAAAGAAAATAGGAAGTGGTAAGGGAAGACCGGTTAATCTTTACTCTCTTGCGGTAGATTTTTCTGAAATCATCGAAGAATTAGAAGAGCAGATGGAAAAGAAAATACAGTTGGAAAAAAAGAACATTCAGAGTCTCAAGGAGTTATCAGAAGAAGTATTTTGACTAGTTTTTCTCTCTTAAAAAGGGTCAAAACTTATGATTGATTCTTATCCTTTCAGCTTTTCGAAGTGCTTACCTACTAGATTATATTCCAAATAAGTTTACGAAAAGAGGCCAGCCTTGTCCAAATCCTCATTTACGCGTTCAATCCCCTCTCTCAACTGCTCTTCGTTTTTACCGCCCGTACAGACCATCCTTCCAGATCCAAACAGTAAAAGTACTACTGGAGAATCCTGAAATCGGTAAACCAAGCCGGGGAACTGTTCCGGTTCGTATTCCACCCTCTCTAGTCCCAAACCTATCGCCACTGAATTGAGATTCAAGTCAGTGTCCAAATCATAAGATGCTACGATATTCTGCACCTCTGCCTCAACTTCGTCTGCGGTCTCTATACCGTTCTCGTTGAGTATTCTTTTCACTTTTTCCACACTCTCTTGAGGTTCTTCAGGCGTGAGACCTCCAGTACAGACCAGCTTTCCGCTGGAGAAAAGTAATAAGGATGTCTTCGGCTCTTCGAGTTTGTAGATCAAACCGGGAAATGAATCTGGATCGTACTCTGAACAAGCTAATGCTTTATGAACGTCCCAGAGGTCCAGTTCCTTCGCTATCGATGCGGAGGCTACTACATTTTCTATGGTTAGATCTTTCATTTATGATCACTCTTATTACTCCTATATCTCCTGCCTATTTATAATGAAAGGGTATTTTTCTTTACCTCTTTCTTATGAGCTGATTCTTTTAGATTGAAACGCAGTAGAAGGATTATCGATTTTTTGTTTTGAATTTTTAAGATCATCTGAAAATTTGGAACCTAAATTGTTAATAGGTCCACCTTGATGATTATATGCTCTCTAGAAATGAAGTAAGAAACAAAAAAGAGATGATGAACATGGCAGATGAAGAAAATACCGTATTTATCGGTGGTAAAGAAACGATGAACTATGTACAAGCGGTCATGATGCAGTTCAGTAGCGGCAGTGACGAAGTGGTAATAAAGGCAAGAGGAAGATCTATAAGCAAGGCTGTAGACGTTGCAGAGATAACCAGACAGCGTTTCATGGAGGACACGGATATAACTGATATCATCACAGAAACGGAAGAACTAGATAACGATGAAGGCGGTACGGTAAACGTTTCCTCGATGGAGATAACCCTGAGTAAGTAGATATACTATACTTCGGGGTAAGAGGAGATAACAGGAAAGGTTTCTCCCTTTGCTTAGACTGAGGTGTTTTTAGTCTATTCTTTTTTTCTTTACAATCTCAGTAAACTTTTTGACCGAGTTACGCGTATAAGAAGAGTGAGATGAAGCTCCTGACCCGCAAGGTTTCGGAGGTGATTGTCTGCGACTACTGTCAGCACAGGAAGTGCAGGTGGATCAAGTTTGGGCCGGGTAAGATTTCTTCTAAATGCTTCAAGGTGACTTCGATAGAGATTGCAGAGGATTTTGTTGAAAGGGATGAGTTTGATAAGAGAGTGAAGATCGCGAAGAGGATCGCCTCTTACGATCCAAACGAAAAGCT
>PWDW01000122.1 GCA_003553225.1 Halanaerobiaceae bacterium | reverse complement strand
TTCATTAATTAAGGGGCCATAGTATTCTGCTATCTCCGGATCAGTCTCCCCCATTTTCACCAGAGCTTTTAATTTTTTAAGCTTCTTTTCTGTCCATTCAGGTTCCGGTTTATATATATTCATTGACAGTCTTTTTGATTCTACAGCTTTCGGTGTACGCTGCATTTCTTCTGCAATCTCCTTATCTGTAAGGCCCTTTTTGTTTAATCTTTTTAATCTGGCCACTTCAGCATCAGTCCATTTTTGCTGTTTTTGTTTACTAATTGTAAACCCTCCTTTCCTGGTTATATTCCCCTGCCCGGACATTATGTTTTTTAGCTATTATTATTCAGAACATATTTCTAAAGTAGGATATATTTTTTCAAGATGAATTCTCTGTTCACAATAAGGACATATATGAGGATAAGTCTTAGGACTGGTATAATAAATTTGCCCGGTGTGCTCCAGCCGATTCCCGCAGTCCGGGCAGCAGACATAAGTCCTGACTGCTTTAAGCTCTTCTTTTTCGTATTTTACCTCCATTTTTGCCCCCTTTCGGAAAATTTTCGGAAAAAATGATAAATAATCCTTATTAAAGCAGGAACTTTGACACTTTTAAAGAATTATAAATAATAACAAAATAAACATAAACTTCAAGGAGGAATAAAAATGAATAAGACTGACCTAATTGATATGGTTGCCGAGGAAACAGGACAAACTAAAAAAGCTACAGAAAATGTAGTAAACACAACAATCGATACTATTATGGAATATCTGGGAGAGGAAGCCCAAAAGAAAGAACAAAATCGAGATAATGTCCAGTTAATTGGCTTTGGCACCTTCGAAACCAAAGACCGAGCCTCCCGAAAAGGGCGCAATCCCCAGACCGGAGAAGAAATTACCATTCCCGAGAGAACGGCACCTGTCTTCAGAGCAGGCAAAACCTTTAAAGACAAAGTGGATAAATAAATATAGTATCAGTCTGTATACTAACATATTGAACTACAGGGCAGGAAAAACCTGCCCTTTTTTATATGCTTTTATATTGCTTTTTGAGCAATAATTTGTTCTTTTTTTGTTTTTGAATCAAGATAAAAACAAATAAATTTTCTATCCAATCAAGCATATTCATCCGCAAGTTTGATAAACAAAGTTATATCCTCACGGACTTTATCCAGTGATTTTTCCCAGAATTCTCCGGCACCTGGATTAATATCAGCTTGTTTTGCTACCTCACTGATTTTTTTCTTACCGGTTACTTTCAATAATGATTTATACTTTTCCATAAAATTGTCATTATCTTCCTTAAGGGCATATACACCAAGTCCAAATAAAAATCCAAATGCATAGGGGAAATTATAATAGTTTTGACCGGCACTATAATAATGAGATTTATTTAACCACATATAAGGATGAAGATGTTCCTCATCTAAAACATCCCCATAGGCTTCCTTTTGGGCCTGAATCATTAAGGATTGCAATTCATCCGAACTCAAGGAAGCTTCTTTCCTCTCGGCAAATAATTCCTTTTCAAAAATAAATCTGCTGTAAATATCAACTATTATCTGGGTGGCTCCAGAAAGATGATTCTCAAGAATCACCAGCCTCTCTTCCGGTGAGGCTTCTTCAAGAGCCGCTTCATGAACGGCAGTTTCGGAAAAAATAGATGCTGTTTCGGCCAGGGGCATAGGATAATCGGTATTCAAAATACTCTCTTCTTTCAAGCAGTGACCATGATAGGCATGTCCCAGTTCATGAGCCAGAGTCAGCATATTTGAAAAGGAACCGGTAAAATTGGCCATTACTCTGCTTTCTTGAATAGGATGGATCGGATAACAGAAGGCACCACCTCTTTTATTGGCCCGGGGCAGAGCATCAATCCAGCTGCTGCTAAAAGCTTTCTTGAAAAAATCAGCCATTTCTGAACTTAGAGGGCGTATGTTTTTTACGATAAATTCAGCAGCTTCTTCATATTCAAATTCAAGACCAACTTCTCCCACCGGGGCAAACAAATCATAAAAAGGCAGACCCTTCTTATGGCCCAGGATCTCAGCTTTTTTCTTAAGATATTTCCGGAAATCTGACAGGCTGTTTTCTATAGCTTCTATCAGGGTCTCCAGAGTTTTTTCCTCCATTCTGGAATCCTTAAGTGTTTTTTCCAGAGGAGAATCATAGCCTCTTTTTTCAGTCATAGTGAGCACTTCACCCTTTATAGCATTTAGAGCAGCTGCTCCTCCCTTTTCTATTTTATCATAAGCAGCGATTTCTGCTTCATAGGCCTTTTTACGAATATCGGCATTTTTGTCATAAGCCATATTCCTTACCTCAGACAGAGGCAGCTCCTTTTTTTCACCTTCAACTTTCAAAGTAACGGTAAGGGTGGAAGTAAGCCGCTGATGAAGTTTGGACCAGGCTGATGAACCTGTCTGCTGAAGCCGAGCTGCGAGCTCTTCTTCCTCTTCAGAAAGCAGATACTGACTTTTTGCGGCCAGTTCTTCCAGGAAAAATTCATGTTCTGCCAGCAGAGCTGAATTTTCATAAAGAGTTTTAGCCCTATCATCCAGCTCACTCAACCATTTTTGAAAACGAACCCGGGACCTGGTCAGTTCAGTAATCTTTTTTTCCAGTTTCTCAACCTCTTTTTGGGCTCTTTCATCTTCGGCATTGACACTAACTGTAAGCCGACTGTAAGCAACCAGTTTTGAATAGTAAAAATAACACTTCTTCAATTTATTTATAAATTTTTCAGCAAGCTGTACCGGTGACTGTTCTTGTTCCACCGACCAGCTGTTTATTTCTTTAAGTAGAGAAAGAAAATTTTTCTTATCTTCCGCAAACTCTCTGCTGTCAAAATCTGGATAAAGTTTGTCTAAATTCCACTGCTTTTCCATATTTATTTCTCCTCCTGTACTATCTATCATATTATTTATTAATAATAAAAAAATTATTTTACAACCATTACTGAGGTGGGGGCATATCTTACCACCTTATCACTGGTACTGCCCAGAAAAAATCTCTGTATTTTACCTTCTCCCTTATCAGCCAAAATAATCAGGTCAATTTCTTCTTCTTCGGCCACCCGGCATATTTCTTCAGGTGGTTCTCCTTTTTCTAAAATAGTTTCCACCTCACAATCATACTCAGCAAAAATCTTTTTAACTTCTTTTAGCAGCTCTTCTCCCCTGCGGTTAATTGATTCATCCATTTTACATATTAAAATTTCCGGATTTATATCAGCCGGAATATCAGCAGTTTCAGGAATTGAGGCCATCTGAACCGCCGAATCGGAAACAACTGTTAGTATTTTAACACTGGCTCCCACTGCCGAAGCCAGTTCAGCAGCTCTATGAGCAGCTTTTCGGGAAGCTTTAGAATTATCAACAGCAACCAGAATTTTTTTCATATTAATTCCCCCGGAAATAATATTTTTTTGCTGATATATAATCTAACTGCTTATTATATTTATTCAATAAATTTATATCTTTTCCTTCCTGAAAGCTGCTATTTTTGCCTATTTAAACAATCAAAACCTTGACAGCAGCATTTGTATATGTTAAAGTCTACAGGATAGTGCTTAATAATACATATATAGAGGTTTATAAAATGTTTACATCACTTGCCCAAAAAATATCCAGTCAGGAGGCTTCAGCCCGGGATATAAGTAATTTCAGCATACTTCAGTTTTTTTTCTGGAGTACCTGGGCCATATATGGTTCTTATCTAGTTTATTATCTAACCTATAGAGGATACACTAATATGGAGATTGGTGCCCTGATGTCTTTTCGTACCTTTATGGAAATACTGGGCCCTCCTATTATTGGCTATATCTGTGATCATTTTAAAACCAGAAAAACAGTGTTTATGATCTGTATGATCTTAATGGGACTTATAATCATACCCTTTTCTTTCTATAATCGGGCAATGATTTTTATTGCGGCCGGATTGATTGGCTTTTTATGGTCCCCTCAGCAGTCAATTCTGGACAGCTGGATTCTTGAGACTTCACCTGAAATGACTGCTAATTATGGTTTTATGAGAGCCTGGGGTTCAATTGGATTTGCTCTGGTAGTTGCAGTTTTTGGAGTGGTGATTGAAAATCTGGGCTGGACCTTTCATTTTATGAGTTATGGAATTCTTATAACTGCTGTTCTAATAACTGCCTGGAAGATTAAAGATAATAGTTATAATCAAAAGCATAAGATAAAAGGCCCTGAAGACAGCAAAAACAATTTAACAGATGAAAGTAATAGCAGTGAAGAAAATAACATGAGATTTTATCAGCTCTTTTTGAACAAAAAATATTTATTCATACTGCTGGTAACAGTGGTGCTGTTTATTCCTATTTCTATGATTTTCATATATCTGGCCCCTATAATACAGGCCACCGGAGGTACTTCCCGTCATCTGGGTTATGCTCTATTTTTTAATGCTTTAAGTGAAGCTCCAGTATTTTTTGCAGGGAAAAAAATCATTAAAAAATTTAAAACAAAACACCTGCTTTTGATATCCTCAGTTTTCTATCTGCTGAGAATTATAATTACCTCTCAAATAACAGCACCTGAATATTTTGTTTTCTTCGGACTTTTTCAGTCAGTGTCCTATGGATTATTTTTAATTTCTATCCGCCATTATGTAAAAATGATAGCTCCCACAGAGCTGCAGACAACAGCTCAGAGCATCGTTCTGATGGCCGCTTTTGGCCTGGGAGGAATCACGGCCAGTCTGCTGGGAGGATTTCTTATAGATAATTATGGTATGAATGTAATGTTTAATTTCTGTATAACAGTAAGCTTTCTCGCAATTCTTCTTTTGTTATCATCACTGCTCTTCAAACATCCTCAGAAACATCAATCACCATAAACATTATTCTTCCTCTTTCATTATAGTGGTGAATTTTTCAGCCAGTTCAGGATCAAACTGAGTACCTGCACAATTTTGTATTTCTTTTAAAGCTTCTTCTTTTGATTTTTTATCACTGTAAGGCCGTTCATGGACCATAACTTCATAGGCATCAATTATTGCTATAATACGTGCTAAAACAGTTATTTCTTCTCCGGCCAGGCCCCGGGGATATCCTCCTCCATCCCAGTGTTCGTGATGTGATAATATCTCCTCAGATACTCTGGCAAATTCATCTGAAACAGAAGCAATATGATAACCTCTCCGGGAATGTGCTCTTACTTTTTCAAACTCTTCTGATGTTAATTCTCCCTTTTTTAATAATATTTCCTGGGGAAGAGAAACTTTTCCTATATCATGAAGGGTAGCAAGAAGATTTAATTTATTTAGTTCAAAACTTGACAGCCCAATTCTGTTACCCATTTTCTTAGCCAGTCTACTCATTCTTAAAATATGTTCCTGATTTTCCTGGCTTTTGGAGCTTAATACATCTAAGAGAACCTGAATCATCTTTTTTTTATGGCTGCTGCTGTTTGATAATTTATCCTGATACATACTGTCATCAGCTTCAGTCAAAATTTTCTCAATATCCTGTTCTGGCGACTTTTTACTTGCGGAGCCCAGTCCTATAGAAATAGGAAATTTATCCATTTCAGTCTGCAGGCATTTTTCTTTTATTCTATCATAAATAATATTGGTTTCCTCACCTGTTGTCTGTGTTGACCTCCTCCCCGCCGATTCACTTCGTTCATCAACGAGGATTCCTGGTAGTTCATATGACTACCTTCCAAACTGACTTTGCTTCTGGTCTATCCCGCACTATTGAAAGCACTAATAGACCATCCAGTTTGGCAACAAATGGCCTCGGATTGATATCTAAGGCCATAGGGTGAGGTCAAAACACCT
>PWDW01000244.1 GCA_003553225.1 Halanaerobiaceae bacterium | reverse complement strand
CCCTCGCCGGGAGCTTTCATTGTTTTGATATCCGCCGTTTCGCTCTTATATACCGGCTCAGCCGGTTTGTTTAAAATACCCCGGATGGCCTCCTCCAGGCAAGGATCGGCTATTTTTACGGTGCTGCCCTCTCTGCATCCATAAATATTCCCCCCCCGTAACTCAGATTAATACTTTTCTCCTAACATCCTAATACTAAATTACGTGTAAAGCAGTGATTTTCCTGCCTGTCAGCGGGAAATGTGAAATTTTCTGCTGTTAATTCCCGGGCACTGTAAGAGATTAAACTGCAGATGGTTTTGACCTGTGTTAAAATTGGGGTGAAATAGACTGCAAGGGAGGGTCAATTTATGAGGATACTGGGCATAGCCGATATAGTCACCAAAGAGATGATAGAGAGTGGTTTTAACGAACACTTTCCCGCCTCCAATCTGCAGGTCATCGAGCTGGATCTGGCGGATTCAGCTGTGGAGCTGCAGAAAATAAACCGCCAGATAGAAAAAGAGGGGCTTGATCCCTTCGACTGCACCGAGCAAATATCGAGAAAAATAGGGAACTTTCAGCCGGATCTGATAGCGGCTCATTTTGCTCCCATTACCGAAGAATGCCTGCAGCACCATGAGGGCATAAAAACTGTGGGGCTGATGCGGGGAGGTTACGAAAATGTGGAGGTGGAGGCTGCCAGCAAAAGAGATATAGATGTCATGCATACACCGGGCCGGAACGCCAATGCCGTGGCCGAATATGCGGTGGGTATGATGCTGGGTGAGCTGAAAAATATTTCGCGCGGTCACAGGGCTTTAAAGAGGGGAGAATGGCGGAGAAGGTATCCGGCCGGAGATCTGGGCCGGGAACTGTTTTCGAGAAAAGTGGGAATTGTGGGCTTCGGCAATATCGGCAGGCTAATCGCGGAGAGGCTTTCCGGATTTGAGGTGGAGCTTCTAGCCCATGATCCCTTTGTAGAGAAAGAGGAGATGAGAGAGCTGGGAGTTACCAAAGTGGACCTGGATGAGCTTTTGCGGGAATCTGATGTGGTCTCACTGCATGTCCGTTTGAATGAAGAAACACGGGGATTAATAGGTAAAGAAGAGCTGAATCTAATGAGCTCTGATGCCTATCTGATCAATACGGCCAGGGCGGGATTGATCGAGGAGGAAGCACTCTATCAGACCCTCAAAAACAGGGAAATAGCCGGAGCCGCCATCGATGTATTCTGGCAGGAGCCTCTGGATATCAACCATCCCTTTACAAACCTTGATAATGTCACACTAACACCACATCTGGCCGGGTTCACTGAAGAAGCCCTGGAAAACTCACCCAAAATGCTGGCGGCCCAGCTATTTAATTATCTCAAAAATGGTGACAGGACCTATATTGTAAATTAAGGGCGATACTGTGATATGAATTGCAGAATCAGGGATTATCGAAGATTTTCCTGGAAAGTTGGTAGCAAAAATCAAAGATAGCTGGCCGTAAATCTTTTGCCAGATTTACGGCCAGCCACCTTCGCCAGCACAATGAATCATGTAATCAGAATTGATAGCCCAACCCAGCTCTAAACTTCAATCCACTCATATCCTCTTCAATGTTGACTGTTTCAATACCGAAGATACCCTCTTCTTCAATTTCCAGATCCATATCCAGAAATCTGTACATAACGTCGGCAAAGACGGTCAAATTTTCATATACAGGCATGGAAAAGCCGACTCCCGCATTTAAACCAAAATCACCATCAGCTTCTATATCGCGAATTGTTTCCTCTTCAATTTCTTCTTTCTCAGTTTCTCCGTCTGCATCGGTTAATTCGATTATATATTCCTCAAGAGTCTCTATTTCACCACTTCCCCAGTAATAGCCGCCACCGGCGGTAAAATTAAAATACTGGAGAAAGTTCTCAAGTGTATTATCCCCTCGTAACAATAATGGAATTGTAAACTCAGCTTTTACAGCATTTATAGCCAGATCAATATTCTGTTCAAAGATCTCTTCTTCTTCCACTTCTATCATCTCATCTTCATTTGTCTCTTCACTCACCCATAGATTATAATCAGCTTCTCCGGAGAAGTTTACATACAATCTCTCATAACCTGTTGCCGCTCTGATTCCACGTTCATTTTCGGCGGCCAGCCCCAGGTGAAAACCAAATGAGCCGACCGGCCCTTCGGGGAAATCGTATGATGAAGAAAATTCATAGTCATCAATTTCCTCATCCTCATATGCTTCTTCCAGATCTTCTTCAGTCTCTTTAAATATATTTTCAAGTTCTTCCTCAAATAGCTCGAAATAGTCCATGAACTCCGTCATTGCTGGCCTGGTGTACAGAGGGCCGCCATAAAATTCCAGATTATCTAGCAGTGAAACATCCTCTTGCGCCCGGACAGCCGGCTGGACTGAACTCAGAGTCAGCAGCAGAAAAACAAGAGATAACAGAATAATAAGCTGATCTCTCTTAAACATAATTATCTCCTCCAGAAATATATTTACCCGCCGGGATGGGGGCAAACCCGGGGATTCCCGGCGGGAGGGCCAGAAGCTGCAGCATGAGAAATATGGCCCAAAGTTTAAATGCCCTCTGCTTCCTGTGGATGGTACACAAAACAATCAGGTTTTTCCGCCTTGATTACAGGAGAACCGGATTCATCAGTATCATATGTCTTTTTTATCTCCACCTCAGATTTAAAAATACCATTATGGCTGCCAGGGGATGCAAAAGAAATCTCAAAATTATCAGTTTCAATATCAGGCAATCTCTTAAAATCAACCTGCCTTACTTTTATATCTAAACTCTCACTGTGAATTTCTTTAATTTCAAATCCAGCTCTTTCACCTGTATCTTCTTGCTCAATTGCTATTGGTCTGCCTTCTTCCAGAACATGATCGATTTCACGGTAAATCTTCTTCAGCCTGCCCCCGCAGTTCTGGCAGGTCTTATCTCTCTCGATATCAAAAATATTTCTGGCGGTATAATATTTTTCCCGGCATTCACTGCACCTCAGCCAGGTGGGCAAAAAACCACCTCCCATCTATGCTTACCTGACTTCCAATCCAGTCAGCAAGCAGCGAAAGTACATTATTTCCAATCTTATCTTAATTATATAACTTTTCCAGCACTACTTTAATGATTTATCGATTACGCCGATGATTATGGGATGACGCAAGCGGTAGAGTCAAAAATTATATATAATTTTTATCTGCTATCAGTATAGATATCGAAGCACAAAGATGAAAGACCACCATCCATGTAAACTGAGTGATGGTCAGGGGCTAAGATGTTCATTTACTTCACAGCCTTTACCTCGGGCTTATCCTCACTGCAGTTGGGGCGGTACCAGCTTCTATCTCCGTTATCATAAGCCTGCTGTATGGGCATAAATTCTCCATCATTAGAGTTTCTCCAGATTGATATTTTCCGGGGCCTCATCAAACAATTGATGAACGAACTCTTTTTCTTTGTCAAAAATTTTAACCACTTCATTTTTTGAAACTAAATACTCATCACCACAACTCTCTCACTCATAATCTGAATCACTTGCTCTTCTAATAAAGCTACCTTATGCCACTAAGGTCAGCCATAAAATAAAAAAGCAATTCCAGCAAAAGGAATTGGATTATATCAGGTATAATAATTTTACTGCCAATTATATTTTAACTCTCAACCTTATCCCCACTACTATCTTGCTTACCCTCACCTGAGAAATCTACCATAATCTTTAGCTCACCACCACATTCTTGACATATATTTTCTGATTCACTAACCTGCCTTAGACTCTTTGCCGTATAATATTTTCTTCGACATTTATCACACTTGAGCTGTACTGCCACAATATTACCTCTTAAAATTACCTCTTCAATAATTTTCACTTCTTATGATAATTTACAGTTATGCCTGTGAAAAGATATACTACACCCCGGTCCAGGCGAAGATCATTCGCCAGCACACCATAAATAAATACCACCTGAACCGGAGCGAGAATTCAGTCCTGTTTATATTCTATTTATAATATAAATCAATCATACAGCCCCAGTCTTTCAATCAGTGTATCATCTTTATACCTCATTTCTTCTTCATCACCTTCCAGGTCAGTTATAGCACTGAACGGAATCATATTGTCATCATGCTGGTCATCAAGCTCACCCAGTTCTGGATAACCTTCTTCCGCTTCGAAATTATCTCTCATATGAAAATCGTGATCTTCATCATCATAAATAGGGAATGATCCCCTGCCATCTAGTTCACCTATTACTGTAAGTTCCTGTTCTTCGGGATCACTTTCTAAAATCTCTTCAATGACTTCCTCTTCTTCATCGTCGGAATCGGCAACAAATTGAAAATCACTAAAATCATGTACCTCTCTTGCCTTATAATAAATACCTGCAGTCATATTGCCGTTTTCTTCATAACCATACATCTTGGCAAAATGAGGATTGCTGTCCTCATCTTCAATCTCATCCATGTTTTCTAGCTGCATATATTTGTAAGTAAGGCTGTTAGCCTCTTCCCGCACCATCACCAGAGTATTGAAAGTGAAGATGACAGTGAAATTTTCTGTTTCGTCATGTATTACCTGGTAGCCAAAAACTTCTTCACCTTCATCGTAAGAAATATCAAAGAAATTGACTCTCGTATTATTTTTGTCAACATATAATAATCCTCCCGAACCTGTATCATCCTCTATTTCATACTTTCTGTCGTATATCTCATCGTAGTCATCACTTATGTCAGTCGAAAGGTCTACTTCATATTCAGAGTCTTCTATAGTAGGCAGAGAATTAAAATGCCGGCTCTCAACTCCTTCAGTTTCACCATCTTCCTTTTCTAACTCCGATCGAACATATCCAAGTTCTTCTTTTTCCAGATCCGCAACTTTTGGCAGTTCTATATCTCCCTCTTCCCAGTTCACAATCTCCTCCATCTTCTCTTCCATCCACTCATCCATCTCATCAATCAAAATATTGTTCATATATACTACTGATCTCAATATTACATGTTTTAACTTTTCATAATAATCATCTTCTGCCACCCAGGCCTCAGCGGTCTGTGTGGGCCAGAAGTCAAAGGGAAAATCATATTGAGCCTGCATATTGTTTTCAGATGTTATACTGTCGGGAATACTGTTTAGTTCAAAATCAATCAGTAATTCGGCTGTATATGGGCTCTGTTCTTCACTGACTTCTATCATTTCAGAATACTGATATCCAGGATGGTCGACCTCTAAAGATTTAAAGCCGTTGGAGAGATCTTCAAAGGTTGCCAAACCGTCAGAATTAGTAGTTTCTACATTTCCTGCCAGGGTTACTTCTGCATCTTCTATTTCATCATCAGCCTCATCTAAAACAATTACCTGAAATTCAGAAATTGTATCTCCGTTGAATTCTTCACCGGGACCAGATCCGCTTTCACAAGCTCCTAAAGTGACAACTACGGCAATAGTAATGACAGCTATACCCAAAATTTTAAGCTTATGTAGGTTCACTTTCTGGCCTCCTTGATGATTGTGGAAAAAATTATTTGTAATCTGATTCAATATGCCAGCAAAAATTTCATTTGTTCTATGGATGAGTGTTTTTCAGTTTTGGCCCTATCATTTTATTTTTTACTATCAACCTCCTTAGTCTATTTTAATTTCTTTTAACACTCACTACTAAACACACAAGACATAACTAAAGTTTATTATATTACCCGTTCGTTAAATATATATTAACCTGAATTCGGAAAGTAAATTAGCCTAAATCGTCCTGATCACCATTAAATCATGAAAAGAAAGTTTAAGATTGCGGAAGAAATTCTTCCAGAAATATTAAAAGGAGAGCTCCTTTTT
>PWDW01000036.1 GCA_003553225.1 Halanaerobiaceae bacterium | reverse complement strand
GATGATGTGGTGGCGGCCAACCTGCAGGCGGCAGAAGCCGATGTGGCCGGAGAAATCTTTAACATCGGTGGTGATGGAGAAAGAGTGGAGCTCAATGAAGCCATTGATCTGCTCGAAGAGTTGTGTGGCAAAAAAGCCCGGCGTGAGTATGATGATGTGGTGGAAGGTGATGTCCGCCACACGGCCGCCGATTGTTCTAAGGCCCGTAAGCTTTTGGGTTATGATCCGGAGGTTGGTTTTGAAGAGGGGCTACGGCGCCAGGTGAAATGGACGGAAGAAATTATTCAACGATTTGATTATGAAGTTTAGAATAAGGGAGAAGTTATTTTTGTTGTTGATGTGAAAATTAAAAATTGGTTAAACACACACCTCTGTCCGGGTTTCCCGGAGCAGGGGTTATATTTTTCAGATATGGAAAAAGAGATTGAGTTTTCACTGGTTAACGACAAAAAATAGACAAAAAATGTAATGGAGATGGCTCGGGAAAAATGAAGGGAATTGAAAATATTTATTGAATCTAGATAATAGAAAAGAATTAAATCTTGTAGAGTAGATTAAGCAGGAATATATATATTTCAAATTTCAATTGGGGGGGTAATTACATAATGTATAACAACAAAATCAGTATAATTGGAACAGGTTATGTAGGATTGGTGGCCGGAGTCTGTCTGGCCGATTTTGGTAATCAAATTATTAATGTGGATATAGACCAGAAAAAAATTGATAAATTAAAAAAAGGGGAAGTTCCCCTCTATGAACCAGGTTTACAGGATAAACTGCGGAAAAATTTAAATGAAGACCGGATCACTTTCACCACTGACATTGAGAGTGCCCTCCGGGAGAGTGAGGTAATTTTCATTGCGGTCGGTACTCCTGCTGCGGAAAATGGAGAAGCCGATCTGACTGCTGTCAGGAAAGTGGCCGCCAAAATCGGTAAGGAGATGAATGGCTACAAAGTGGTGGTCAACAAATCCACTGTTCCTGTCGGTACCGGGGCCCGGGTGGAAAAGATGATCCGGGACCGGCTCAAAAAGAGAAACAAGAATTATGATTTTGATGTGGTCAGCAATCCCGAGTTTCTTCGTGAGGGTAAGGCCGTACATGATTTTACCAATCCGGACCGGATTATCATCGGTACGGAAAGTGAAAGGGCACAGAGCATTATGAAGGATGTTTATCGTTCTCTTTATACAGATAATGTACCCTTTGTTTTCACCAATGTGGAAACCGCTGAACTGATCAAGTATTCTGCCAATGCCTTTCTGGCCACCAAGATTTCTTTTATTAATGAAATATCGGTTCTCTGTGATGAGGTGGGTGCCAATGTAAAGGAAGTTTCCCGGGCCATTGGGCTCGACTCCCGGATCGGGGAAAAGTTCCTGCGGGCCGGACCGGGTTATGGTGGTAGCTGTTTTCCCAAGGACACCCGGGCCCTGGTCCGCACGGCGGAAAGTAAGGATATTGACCTGAAGGTGGTTAAGGCCGGAATCGAGTCCAATGTCCGCCAGAAGGAATATATGGTGGAAAAGATTGAGGAGCGGCTGGGTGATCTGGAAGGTAAGGAAATTGGTATTCTGGGTTTGAGCTTTAAGCCGGGTACCGATGACATGCGGGAATCACCGGCCCTGACCATTATTCCGGAACTGGTGGACAAAGGGGCTCACATTAAGGCCTATGACCCGGAAGCCATGGAAAATGCTGACCGGGAACTGGCTGAATACCGTTCGAATATCCTGTACTGTGCTGATGAGTATGAGGTTCCCAAGGGAACCGATGCCCTGGTCCTGGTCACCGAGTGGAATCAGTTCCGCCGTCTGGATCTGGAACGGATTAAGGAACTGATGAAAGAGCCGATTTTCTTTGATTTCCGCAATGTGTATGACCGGGTTGAAGTCAGTGAATATGGTTTTGACTATATTGGAGTGGGAACCGGAGTTTCTGATCGTGTTCAGGAAGAGGTTAAACAGAGCAAGGATCAGATTGCGGCCACGGGGGGATAGAAGTGGGAAATGTTTTTAAAATAGCAAATTAATATCTTATTGTATGTATAGTTCCGCTGCTTCAGGTAAATCCGGCAGCGGTTATTTTTTGAGAACTATATATTTTTTTCCATGTTTGTATCCTCCTGAAGTTTTTCTCCATCCAGTTTAATTTTTTTCTTTTTTCTGCTGTCTTTTTTTCCAGCCAGTCCGGTATTTTTTCAATTCTTTTACAGATAGCATTCTGGTTTCTTCCTTTCTATTAGTAAGATATTTACAATCAAATTATATCAGATAAAGAAAAATAAATAAAGCAAAAGACAAGTTGAGCTTCTAATTTCTTTTATGGTATAATATTTAATAAGTAATTATTTTTCCAGTATAATCATTTAAAGGGTACAGAGGGGATATAATTTCATGAAAAATAAATTGCCACAATTTATTCATAAACTATTTTGGGATATCGACCCGGAATCTCTAAATTTAAAAAAAGATTATTTTATAATTATAGAGCGACTGTTAAATTATGCAGATGATCAATCTTTAAAATGGTTGCTGGATTTTTATGATAAGGAAAAAGTTAAAGAGGTTGTAAAAAATAGCAGGAAGTTAACTCCTAAAACTGCAAATTACTGGAGAAAGCATTTTGAACTAAAAAAGGATGAGACAAAATGCATGAACATATTTTACCAGAAAATGGAATAGAAGTCATAAATATATTAAATGAAAATGATCTATTAAAAAATTTTTATATGGCTGGGGGAACAGGACTTGCCCTGCAATTAGGACACAGAGAATCGATTGATTTTGATTTTTTTACTGAAAAAAAATTTAACACAGAAAGACACATCATAAATTTAAAAAGAAATGGGGATTTTCAATTATTAGATGAAGCAAAAGGAACAGTCACTGGTATTTTTGATAATATAAAACTTAGTTTTTTTCACTATGATTATCCATTACTCTGGCCTTTAAAAAAATTTAACAATTTGAAACTGGCCACTCCTAAAGAAATTGGCTTGATGAAATTTACTGCAATTGCAGGAAGAGGTAGTAAAAAAGATTTTATTGACCTTTACTGGATTGCTCAGAATATTTGTCCTTTAAATAAATTATTTTTTCATTTTGAAAAAAAATATGGAAATACTTATAATTTATATCACATATTAAAAAGTCTAATCTATTTTCAAGATGCTGATAAAGACAAAAATCCCAAAATGTTAAAACCAATGAACTGGGAAGAAGTAAAGGAATATTTTATTAATAACGAAAAAAAATTATTTGACAGGTATTATAATTAATTTTTTGTTTTTTTAGATAGAATGGAATCAATTTCGAAGATTGGGTTTAGAAAGAGTAGCTAACTTAATGAAAGAACCAGTATTCTTGGATTTAAGAAATATATATGCCCCTGAGCAGATAAAAGAATATGATATTGAATATACTGGGGTGGGAGTAACTGCTAAAGATAAATATGAAACAAAAACAAGAAAACCTTTTAGACAGAACACTCAATAGTTTTAAATTAAGGAATGGTTTCTGTGCAGTATATCAATTTTTTTAAACGATTAGATTCTGGGGAAAAATATATTGTATCTGGAATCATATTATCTTTCATATTTGGTGGTTTCGGTGATCTACCACCGTTATTTGGGTTAATTGTTATGACTATAGGTTTTATAAAGATTGTCCGAAAAAAAGGATGTCAAGAAGTTTTCAATACTCCCCTAACCAGACCATTATTATTATTGTTTGTTGTTGCTATATTGTCTCTGGTAAAAGTATTCAGTTATATCTCAGTCTTTAATATGTTGGGTACTATGCTGGAAATAGTGGCTGGTTTTTTTATAGTGTTTTATTTTTTAAAAAATAGAAAAGAACAATTTCATAAAAAAATGGTGTCTATTTTACTTATAGGGGGCCTTATAACAGGATTATATGGCTTATATGAAGGGTTTTTTATAGTGCCCCGCCGATTGGAGTCTATAATTGGTAATGCCAACCTGCTTGGTGTTTACATGATGTTTATGCTGTTTTTAGGTTTAAGTCTGTTTTATAAAAAGAATTATAAAAACTGGGCAGCCGGTTGTGTCCTGTTTCTGATTTTTGGTTATAATCTGATGTTTTCACTTTCATTTTCCGCATTAGTGGGTACAGTGGCTGCATTTATGCTGTTTTTTACTTTACTAAATAAAAAATTACTGATTGTCTTTTTTATAATATTAGCATTATCTCCTCAATTAATTCCTGGTGAACTTACCCAGCGTATTGAAAGTACATATACAGCCATACAGGAGGGGGATTATCAGAGACCATTCATCTATAAAAGTGCCTATGAAATGTTTACTGATAACCCTGTTTTGGGAGTAGGTATCGGTCATTTCCGTGAACATTTTTTTGATTATAATGATCCGGAAGCGCCCCGACAGGACCGGCAATATAATCACGCCCACAACATCATTCTGCAGGTTTTGTCCGAACTCGGTCTTATGGGCCTCTTGGCCTTTTTGTACCTGCTGGCCATGATAGTAAAAACCACCTATAGGGCCCTGCCCTTTACCCATGATTTCAAAGGTTATCTCTGTCTGCTGTTCACCAGTGCCTTTTTTGGTTTCTTCTTTCAGGAACAGACTGAATTCAGCCTGATCAGTTCCGCAATAGCGGTTCTGGTGGGCATCTTACTGGGCTGGTGGATGGCCCTGCTGGCCGAGCAGAAAAAGGGAAAAGAAACTAAAACAGCAAACTGACATAAACAATGATCCTGAATATTAAATTATGTTATTTTTTCTATTGACTTTAATTTATTTAGAAAGGAGTGGTTTCCTGTGCAGACCATCAATAAAGCAGTTATCCCGGTGGCCGGTCTGGGGACCAGGCTGCTTCCGGTGACCAAATCACAGCCCAAGGAGATGCTGCCCGTGGGCCGTAAACCCTGTGTTCAGCATATAGTGGAGGAGCTGGCTGTTTCCGGTTTAGGTGATATCCTATTTATCACCGGGGACAAAAAAAGAAGTATTGAAAATCATTTTGATGTGGACCGCCGGCTGCAGAACCTGCTGCAGAAGGCCGGAAAACAGGACCGGCTCTCTGATCTGGAATTTGAAGAAATGGACCTCAACTTTTTTTATACCCGCCAGAAAAGGGTGGCCGGACTGGGTGATGCCGTTAACTGTGCTGAAGGGTTTATTGAAGAGGAACCTTTTCTGGTGGCCCTGGGTGATGCCATCATTGAGAGCAATCATCAGCAGCCTTTAATTAAGAGGATGACAGATCTTTTTGCCGAGAAAAATCCGGCTTTTGTGATTGCCGTAAGAGAGGTACCCGCAGAAGATGTTTCTAAATACGGAATAGTTGATCTAAAAGAAGAGGAGGATGGAAACCTTCGGGTCAGGAGAATGGTGGAAAAGCCATCCCCTCATGAGGCCCCGGGCAATTTTGCGATTGCCGCCCGCTACCTATTCACACCCGAGATTTTTGAGTTTCTGGAAAAAACACTGCCCGGTAAGGGTGGAGAAATTCAGCTCACAGATGCCATGCAGATGATGTTAAAACACGACTTTGAAGCCTATGCCGTACCTTTAGCCGAACAGGAGCTAAGACATGACATCGGAACCTTTGAATCCTATTTCCGCACTTTCCTGCATTATGCTCTGCAGGATAAGGAATACGGCTATAGAGTAAGACAGTACTTACAGGAAGTAATGGATGAAGGAAACTGATGTATGATTAAGTTGAATAAGCATTGATTAAACATTTAAAAATTTCAGCATTAAAAGGGGGTCAATAAGGATGATTAGAGGAACTGCACCGGGGAGGGCCGGAATTATCGGTAATCCCACTG
>PWDW01000065.1 GCA_003553225.1 Halanaerobiaceae bacterium | reverse complement strand
CGGGGGACAGAGATGAAATCAATATCAATTCCTTGTTGTGCACAACTTTACTTACTGCAAAAGCTTTATGGCCTCCAAGTACAAATTTTTCACCTATCCGTTCAATATTTTTCTCCGGATGAGAGGCCTCCTCCATCCACCGGGCAAAGGTTTCTTCCCCCAGACCATCCTCACATTCAGCAGCCAGAATAATTGTACCCTGTTCTTTAACCACCTGATCGGCATGGTCCAGGGCTTTTTGAGCCTGATAAAGATTTATATCCCGGGGATAACCTCCGGCACTAACCACAGCAGCATCAACTTTTTCTGGTAATTTAACATAATACATCTCTTCTGATGTCTGTACACCCTTTAACCAGGCTTTATGGTAATCTCCACACACCACCTGAACAATTTCTCGCCTGCTGTTGGTTACCACATTTATAATAAAATCCAGCTCAATAATTTCCACTGCTTCCATCATTTCCCGATGAATTGGATTCTCCTCCAGGGGAGGCAGACCTTCAATTAACTCCACCATCCGGGAATGATTTTTTTCAATGCATTTTCTTCCAGCTACTCCGGGCATAATAGATTTCCTGCCTCCCGAAAAGCCGGCAAAGTAATGGGGCAAAATCACCCCTGTAGTAATTACAAAATCGGTATTTATAACCAGTTTGTTTAAAGTTATCCTGTTGCCCGAAGAAGTTGTACCCGTTTTTATGAGTTCATCCTTTCGACCCGCCCTATGAGAAATAACTCTGTACTCCTCTGTTATTTTTGGCCCCAGAACCTCTCTATTCTGGCTTTCAGTATGGGGTTTGTGAGTTCCGGTAGCTACCAGAAAGGTTATATCCTCTCTGTGATATCCCCGGTGAGCAAGAAACTCAAGAAGGGGAGGCAGCATAATATCATAGGGGGTGGGTCGACTGACATCATTAACAATAATAAGAATATCCTCCGGACATTTTTCTTCGAGCAGAACATTCAGTGGTGGGCCCTGATCCGGATTTTTCAGACTGGAAGCCACTTCTTGTTGGGGAGCATCCAGGCCCTCTTTTTCCCGGGGTCTAACAATCTTTTCAATATTATGCTCCGGGATATTATAAGTTAATTTTTGCTGACCATACTTTAAATCCATTATACAGACCCCCTTATCCCAAAATAAATAATAAACCCATTATTGATCGTATTAAACAGCTTAATAAACAGCTAAAATACTATCCTGCTATTTCTTTAAGACGGTCAGTCGTTCTTTAAGCCTTTCCTCTTTATCCTGATACTCTTTTAATTTTTCTCTCTCTTCTTCTACCAGTTCTTCCGGGGCCTTGTTGACAAAACCTTCATTTGCAAGTTTGTTCCGGGCCCTTTCGATCTCTGATTTCACCTCATTGATCTCTTTTTTTAGTCTATCTATTTCTTTATCCAGATCAACCATTTCTTCCCAGGGCAGAATAACCTCTACTTCACTGACAATAGAAGTGGATGATTTATCGGGTTTATCTTCTTCATTGAGATCTTCTCTAATAGTCAAATCTTCAATCCGGCCCAGATTTTTGATATAATCTGCTCCTTCTCGTAAAATATCAGCCTTTTCTTTTTTAGCTGCCAGAACAGCAGCAATTTTTCTTCCGGGATCAACTTTCATCTCATTTCTGATATTCCGAACAGCAGTCAGGACATCCATTATCAGCTCCATCCTGTTTTCGGCCTGCTGATCGATTTCTTCAGAAATTACTTCCGGCCACTCTGCAGTCATAATACTTTCTGTGCTGACCGGCAGCTTATCCCATATTTCCTCTGTAATAAAGGGCATCACCGGATGCAAGAGTTTCAGTACAGTACTTAAAGTTCTGGTTCCCAGATACTGAGCTGTTTTACGGGCTGCTGGATCCTCATCCTGATATAAACGAGGTTTGATCAATTCCAGATACCAGTCACAAAATTCACCCCAGATAAAATCATACAGCTGCTCACTGACCCGACCAAAGTTATAATTGTTCAGGGATTCATTTATTTCCGAAGTAACCTTATTTAAACGGCTAATAATCCAGCGGTCAGCAGGTGTGAGTTCTAATTCTGCAGCAGAAACATCCTCATAATCAAGATCTTCTATATTCATTAATATAAACCGGGCCGCATTCCAGATCTTATTGGCGAAATTCCGGCTGGCCTCAAGTTTTTCCTCCCGAAAACGTCTATCATTACCGGGAGTGGAGCCGGTTATCAGCATAAATCTGAGCACATCGGCTCCATATTCATCAATAACTTCAAGGGGGTCAATACCATTGCCCAGCGATTTACTCATCTTCCGGCCCCGGGAATCTCTGATTAATCCGTGTACATATACATCACTAAAAGGAGGTTCATCCATAAATTCCAGGGACATAAAAATCATCCGGGCCACCCAGAAAAAGATTATATCCCGCCCGGTTACCAGAACATCAGTTGGATAAAAGAAATCCAGTTCAGGTGTATCTTCCGGCCAGCCCAGGGTTGAAAAGGGCCACAGAGCAGAACTAAACCAGGTATCCAGAACATCCTGATCTCTTTTTAAGCTGCTGCCCGAACAGGTGGGACACTTCTCGGGTTCCTGACGGCGCACAATAATCTCTTCACAGTCCTGACAGTACCAGACGGGAATCCGATGACCCCACCACAGCTGACGGGATATACACCAGTCTTTAATATTTTCCATCCAGTTTAAATAAACATTTTCAAAACGTTCGGGAACAAAATTAACCCGGCCTTCTTTAACGGCATCCACAGCCGGACCAGCTAAAGGATCCATCTTAACAAACCACTGTTTGGATACCAGAGGTTCAATTACCGTATCACAGCGATAACACTGACCCACCGAATGGACATAATCTTCCACTTTTTCCAGCAGGCCCTCTTTTTTCAGATCAGATATAACCTGTTTTCGACACTCATATCTGTCCTGACCGGCATATTTTCCAGTTTCTGCTGTCATGTTAGCATCTTCATCTATAACCTGAATAACATCAAGGTCATTTCTATTTCCAATTTCAAAATCATTGGGATCATGGGCAGGAGTAACCTTGACCATTCCTGTTCCAAAATCACTGTCCACAAAATGATCAGCAATGATAGGCATCTCCCTGTTCATCAGAGGCAAAATTACAGTTTCACCCACCAGCTCTTTAAACCTTTCATCATCCGGAGCCACCGCAACAGCCGTATCACCCAGCATGGTTTCCGGTCTTGTGGTAGCCACAGTAATAAACCCGCTCCTGTTTTTAAAGGGGTATTTAATATAATAAAACTTACCCTGTTTATCTTCATGCTCCACCTCAATGTCGGACAGAGTAGTTTTACAGTCCGGACACCAGTTTACTATATAATCCCCCCGATAGATAAGATCCTTTTCATACAGGCGGACAAACACTTCGGTCACTGCTTTTGAGCAGCCTTCATCCATGGTAAATCTTTCCCGTGACCAGTCACAGGAAGAACCCATCTTTCGCAGCTGATTTGTAATCCGGCCCCCATATTCTTTTTTCCAGTCCCAGGCCTCATTTAAAAATTCTTCCCGGCCCAGATCTTCTTTTTCTTTACCTTCTTCTCTAATTTTATTTACAACTTTAACCTCAGTCGCAATACTCGCATGATCAGTTCCCGGTACCCAGAGAGCAGAAGCTCCCTGCATTCTTTTCCAGCGAGTTAATATATCCTGGAGAGTATTATCCAGAGCATGCCCCATATGCAGTTCTCCCGTAATATTAGGAGGGGGCATAACAATACTGTAAGCATTTTTGTCTTCATCTACTTCGGCCGTAAAAAGCCCTTCTTTTTCCCAAAAATCATACCATTTGTCCTCAACTTCTTCCGGATTATAGGTCTTTGAAAGCTGATCCATGATCATCTCATCCTCCCTGAACGATAAAGTTTTATTGCTGCATAAAGTAATAATAAATAAAAAATCCTCCCTCATCTCATTTAAGGACGAAAGAGGATCTTTTGCCGTGTTACCACCTTTTTTCTGCTCTAAAAATTTCTGAACAGCACTCATTAATTATTAACGACCCTGTGGCCGTTTCGACCTACTTTTCTTTCGGCCGAAAAGCTCCCGGGCGACTTCATTTATCAGAAAAGCAGTTACTGCAGATAAGCTCATTAAATATTACCAGGTATTTTGCCAAATTCATCTCCACTTAATACGTAGTTTAGATAGAGTTTTCTTTGGCAAATTTAGATAAATATATACCACAATATCTGCCCTGCCGACAAATTACTACTCCCGATCTCCGCTGTTGATATATTAAGTTATGATATTAAGTTATAATGAATTTAACTATTTGTTTTAAATTTCTTTAATATATAATACACTGCCCTTCTGTTTTTGTCAAGTTTTACATACAATACATCAGGCCATTTGTTAAATATTTTTCAAGATGAGGCTCATCTTCGAGAATATATTCAATAAGAGTCTTCTTTTCTTCCGGTACTGATTCATAATATTGTTTAAAAATATCTTCCACTTCATCCTCATTCTGGTCTTCATCTTCAATATCAATTTCTGCCAGATCACGGCCGGTAAGCAGCAAACTTAAGATCAGCATCAGCTCACCTGATTCCAGGGTTTTCAAATATTCAGGTAGTGCATTCTGCCCCTCAAAACCATCAATTCCCAGATAGGGATTGTTATCGGTTAAGGGTTCATCCGGAGCACCATAAAATTCCTCTTCCTCAGGGGTCAGCTTTCTGGAGTTTGGCTGATCCTGGCGGCTTAACTCAATTATACGCATAATTTCAGGTTCCAAAGCTACAGCATCTTGAATATCCACAGCATCTTCTCCTTTCTGCTGCCACTTTTCTTACCTTAACTTCTGTTTTTATTTTAATAGTATTTTAAAATATTGTCAAGACCTATTATCAAAGGAGAGTTATCATTTATATTTAATTAGCTTCCCAATTTGTGATTTAAGCGCTTTTTGATTTTAAATATAATGGGGTATTGTATAATTAAATACACAATTTTTAATATAATCTTTTAATAATTTTACATCCTGGCCGATTAATGATATATTGTATTAGGGATTAAATTATTCCCATCAAAATATCTGTCAAAGCCTGTTACAGGCTGTTATTTAATGTATTATTTTTAACAGGAGGATAACCATGAATCTTATTGTATATTACTCACTTAAGGGCAATACTAAATTTGTGGCTAAAAAAATTGCCTTAAATACAGAGTCAAAATTGCTGGAATTGAAATATAAGAATGATTTTAATTACAGCAGAATTCTTGAGATGATAATTGGTGGTGCTCAGGCCCTTGTTCATTACAAACCCCAGCTTCAGGATTATTCAATTCAAAATGATAAGCATGACACTATTTTCATAGGGACTCCGGTCTGGGCTCATGGAATATCACCCGTAATCAGAAGTTTTCTGAATTCAAGGGATATCTCGGTAAACAAATATGCCCTTTTTAGCACCTATAAAGCTTCAGAAGGCCGCTCCTTTTCGCAAATGAAAAAATATCTGCCTGAGGATAAAATTATAGGTCAGGCCGGTTTTCAGAATGTACTCCAAAATAAAGAAAAAACAGAACGGGAAGTCAAAGACTGGCTCTCAGCCATGAATTTTCCGGGCAAAAAAATAAATACAGCTGCAAAAAACAATCCTAAAAAAGCAGTAAACCTCAATTAAAACCTGTAAACCCTGGCAATGCTTTGGACACGATGATTTCTCCGGGCCTTTTTCTTTTTTACCGAAGTTCCTCCGAGAAAGCCCCGCTGATGTTAATCGGCGGGGATGAATCGGTATTGAGCTTGAAAAAGGCAAACGTATGTGTTATTATCATAATATAAGTGAATATTGGGGGTTGTTGCAGCTAATCCCCTGCAATGTAAAATATTCAGGGTGATAGCTGAAACTGCATTGG
>PWDW01000077.1 GCA_003553225.1 Halanaerobiaceae bacterium | reverse complement strand
GGGGTGTTTAAGGAGCTGGGGTGATGGTAGAAATGTTATAATATTGGGGAAAGAAGGAGGTATAATTTGGTTTGTGTATAATTATATTTATATAGTTAGAAAATGTTTTGATATAAAAATTTTTATTAGATTTTTTATAAATATTTTATACAAATAATTATTTAAGCTGAGGTTTTACAGGTGAAATTTAAATATAAAAATTATTCACAAAAAGAAAAATTTATAAAAAGAGTTTTAAAAAAAATACTTAAAGAGCATTCTCATCGTTGGTTGGGAGACCAGCCTTTTCATTATAAGTTTGATATAAATCAAGTTTTAGATGATTATGATAATCATGTTATGCAAGTTTTAAAAGAACACCTGTCTCATACAGCTGCGGTAAATGAAAATATTCGTCCGGTATATGAAAAAGTTAAAGATTTTAAGAGAATAAAAGATTTATTATATTATTTAAGGCCCAAATTTTTCGAAACACCGGAAAGTATTTTGCTGTATTATTTGCATCGTTCGAGTAAATATAAAATCAAACAGTGTGAAAGACCTGGATATTATAATTTATTAATAAAAGAGGAAGTTGATCCAGAAATGATTATTAAAAAAGAAAATATTGCCCGTTCATTGAAGACCTTCTTCAGATCCTATACCCAACTTCTGCTCGATGTTAAAAAAAAGCCTTTAAACATATTTCAACTATTTGAACTGTTGTTAAATGAAGAAGTTGGTTATTCTTATGGCAAGCAGAAAGAAGTTTTTATTTACCTTAGACAAAAAAATCAGAAGACCATAAAAGAGATGTTAAAATTGGCTGCCCAGGAAGAAGTAAAAGCTCCTCTTGAAATCTATGAGAATTTAGTTTTTAAGGATCATAATCGTTTTTTTAGGATTATTAATAATTATCCGGGCAGCGAAAACTGGGATGAAGAAGTAAAGTTGAAAGTATACTTAAAATTATTTGACAATTTTTATAAGCAGGGAGGCAAAGAAGAAATGGCTGAACTGGGCCCGGAAATTCTGGATATGCTGGAAGAGGGTTCAGCAGTATCTTCCGCCAGGGGAAAAACCATAAGACGTTTGATTAATAGAGAAATAAAAGATTAAGGAGGGAAAAAATGTACAAGTCAATTACAAAAAGTAGTTATCTGAAAGAGGGCAAGAAAGCATTAAGAATGGCCAAAAAGGTGGAAGAAAAAGATGTACTACAGGAAAAATTAACTATTAATCAAAATTCAAAGGAATCTCGGAATACTTGCTGGACCGAAATGAATAAAAGATATTTAGATTATGAAGAAGGAAAAATAATTAAAACTCCTCTGGTTAGATTGCTCGACTTTCGTGGTGAAAAATTGAATAATGAGTTAATGTATTATAATTATCTGCAGGCTGAACCAACTATGAAATTTGTAATAAAGGAGTTAATTTATCCCCGTCTGCAGTCAGAAAAAAATTTTCAGCTTCAAAGAGAAGATATTACTTATTTTTTAAATAATCATCTTGATTATGCGGAAGCCACCGTCAAAAAAACTGCACGGAGTATTGTAAAAGCTTTGATAGATTTTGGTTTAATTAATACTGAAGAAGAAAAAATTGTGGCAGAATATTATGAACCTACCCTGATTGGTTTTGTTTATGCTTTGTATTGTGAATACGGGGCAGGTTTTGAAGAAGCCCGTGAATTTAATATTTTAAATCCTTCAGTAGAACATATCCGGGAAAATTCTCAATTTATTCAGTTTTTTTTAATTAAACAATCTTTAATTGATTCAATGCTTCAGCTGTGCTGGAAAAAAGAATATTTAAATTATGAACCTCGTGGTGGTTTGAATCAGTATGTGTTAAAATTCGAAGCTGTTAATAAATTTACCGATTATTTACTAAAAGGAGGAGATCAATCGTGACGGTTTATAAAGACTTGTTTGAACTGAGCAGAAAGCCTAAAGAAGTCATTACAATGGATGAAGCTGTTGTTCATAATCAAGAACAGATAGTAAAGGATTATATAATTACTAGTGATCTAGAAGATAAGATTAAAAAAGTTTTCCATAATTTAACTTTTGAACAGGGAAAAGGTTTCTGGGTTCAGGGCTCTTATGGAAGCGGTAAGTCACATTTTATGTCCTTTTTAACTGTGCTGATTGAATCTTATCATTACTGGAATCGTTTACCTCAAGAGCTGGAGGATGAATATCGGGAAAAACTTTCTGAAAAAGATTTTTTAACTGTAAATTTCACCCTTAGTGAAGTAGAAAATCTGCGGATGAAAATATTTGAAGAAATAGAAAAGGCTTTTCAGGAAAAGGGTATAACAGTTTATATAAAAAAAGATAAAAAAATTGTTGATCAGTTTTTTGAAGAAGAATATGATGGTTTAAAAAAAGATTGGTTTTTTAATATTCTTTCCGAAAGATGTGATGTGAGCAAAGGAGAGTGGGAAGAGCACAGAGAGAATAATAATATTAAAAAGTTAGCTCAAATTATAGTTAGCTTTAAGCAGGCTACTAAAGCTTTTTCGCAGAAAGAATTCCGGGAAGTGATTTATCCGGGTACTGGTGAAGGTCTGGAACAAATAACTTCTTTAGTAGAAGAACATTTTGATGGTTTGATTTTATTTATTGATGAATTGTCCGAATTTTTACAGAAGAAAAAAGATCGTCAGGAAGAATCAGAAACGCTAGAAACCTTACAGCTGCTTGGAGAAAGAATAAACCGGGCTCCTATCTGGATATTTGCAGCTGTACAGAAACATCCTTCACTTATTGTTGAAGAAGAAATATATATAGGTGATGAGGAAGAAAAAGTATTTGACCGTTTTGATCCCCTGGTTTTGACAGAGGCAGATATCAGGGAAATAATAGATCAAAGAATAATTCAAAAAGATGAATCAGATAGGGAAAAGATCAAGAAAATTTATGAAGAACTTAAAGAAAGTAAACCCAATTTAGAAAAAAATATAACCCCTAAAGATTTCGTGGAAATTTATCCTTTTCACCATGAATTTGTTAATGGTTTGATTAATTTTTCCACTTATAGTTCCAGGCAAAGAGCTGCTATCCGGGAGTGCTGGTATATTGTAAATAAAAGAATGAATAATGATGCCCAAGTATTGATTACTGTTGATATTTTATATAATGTATTCAAAGAAGACATTATATATAAGGAATTTAAGGAGTATTATGATCTCTATGAAAATGTATTTAAACAAACTATAATGAAACCTGACTTTGAATATGACCGGCAGTTAGCTGAACAGACGATGAAAGCACTGCTCATTCACAGTATAAGGAATAAAAAACCGCTTAAAGCTGAAGAAATTGGACAAATAATTTTAGCTGATCTTGGCCTGGGTCTGGGATTGAGCCTTGTTGATGCGGAGATTGAAGATGTTTTAATGTATATTTATCGTGAGACTCGTGGAAAAGGTTTAAATATGATAACTGAAGGAAAAGAAGATGATGAAGAAGAATATTTTTGGGAAGTATCTCCGGAAACTTCAGGAATTAGTCTGGAACCAGAGATATTAGATGATATGAGATTTTTAAATGAAAATGATGTCTTCCTGGAGATTCCGAGTTTGATAGAAGAAAATAATGTGTTTTTCAAAGAGTTTAAAACTTATAATACAGTATCTGAAATTCCAGATTCTTTTAACTGGCATAACACTGAAAGAAAAGGAATTTCCTTATTTAAAAAGGTGAAAAAAGATGATGAGTTACCAGCAGTAAGACCGAGTCAGGATGAAATAGATTTTGGTTTAATAATGGAGCCGCCACTATTTAATTCTCTGCACAAAAAATTAAAAAGAGTAAAACAAATTGCTGCTGATAATCCGGAATATCTTTTTTGGATTCCAAAAAGATTATCAGAAAAAACCCTGGAAAAGTTAAAAAGATTGACTGCAGTTAAAAAACTACTCGATGATTATGAAAATCCCGAAGATGATACTGAACGCAGTAAGAAGATGCAGCTGGCAACAGAGTATGAGGAATTAAGTGGAGAATTGAAAAAGGAAATTAAAGATTATTATCTTTCAGGAAAGATAGTTAATAATGAATTTGTAGAAGATGAATTGCAGCAGTTTACCCGGGTTAATGAACTGCTTGAAAATTGCCTATCAAAATTCATGAAAAAACTTTATCCCAAACATCCTTATTTTAAAAAAACTATAGGCAGAAGGCAGACTAATAGACTAATAAAAGAATTTGTTATCCCCCGCAGAAGTAAAGATTATACTAATGAAATCGAAAATATTGCTGAACCCTTAAAAATTGTAGAAGAGATAGGAAATAAAAAATACAAGTTAGAACTAATGCATGATGTGTTTTCCGAAATTGAAAAAATCATAAGTGATGAAGATTGGCATACCACCGAGGATATATATAAAGTTATCCGAGATGAACCTTGGGGGCTGCAGGAGTGTTGTCTGGAAGTGATCTTTTCTGCTTTGATTTCCAGCGGTAAATGTAGAGCCAGAACAAAAAGTGGAGATAACCTGAATTCGGAGAAGCTGAACAGCAGTTTTATTAGTGGAAAGTTGAAAAATAAGATAACTGCAATTAGTAAAGGTAAATTGGTTAAATCAAATATTTGGGAAGATATTATTGATCTGCTTAAGATTTTTGAAATAGAATTTGATGGTAAAATAACTATCCACAATCAAAATAGATTATGGAAAATACTTGTTGATGAGGCTGTGAATATGAAGCAAGAGATAGATGATGCAAAAAAATATCTTCTGGAACTGGGAGCTGAGCTAGGTCAATTTGAAAAATTCAATAGTCGCCTGCAGATTTTGAATGACATGTTAAATTTCTATAATGCTATTGAAGAAATGAAAGGTGTTGATCCAGCCAAAGGTTTGCAAAGATACAGGAAAGAAATATTAGAAAGGCATAACAAAATTGACTATTTCAAGAAAAAATATTATAATCTAAAAGAAATTCTTTCTCTTGTCGAAGAAAGGCTAGATGAAGAACTTTTAAAGCAATATAAATATTTTCAAAAATTAAAGGATAAAACTGAATCTGAGGGAATAAATGAGATCATTGAAAAGTTTGAAAGGCTTCATAATTTCATAAATAAAAAGGTTGAGGTAAATACATTTTTAAAAGAGTCCGTAAAGATCAAGAAAAAGTACCAGGAAGAATATACTACCCAGCATAATGAATATCATCAAAATTATGAAAAGTTTCTTGAAGAAATAAAAAACTTCAGGGAACACAAAACACTAAAACAACTTGAAGAAATAAAAAAAATAGAAATACATCCTTCACGTACTGAAAGATTAGATGATATAAAAGGTAATTACAAAGATAAGTGCAGGACAAATCTGACTGAAGAAAATATTAATGATAAACCATTTTGCAGCTGCGGTTTTGAACTGGAAGAAAAATTTGTGTCACAAAGCAAAGAAAAAATGAAGGAAATTTTCGGTGAAGGAATAAAGAGTTATTTCAAAACACTTAAAAGAGAAAATTATATGGATCAAATTGAGTTATATCTTAAGAATAATCCAGAAAGCTGTTTAGGGAAAATTAATAAAATTGAATCCTATGATATTACTGGAATCATGGACTTGATAGATGAAAAATTTGTTGTTGAGGCTAATAGGGCCTTCAAGATGGCTTTTCCGGTCAATATTTCAGTGGATGAAATAGTAGAAAAATATACAGGAACAATTTCAATAAGAGAAATAGAAAAAGTTACTGAGGAAGTTGAAACATATTTAAAAGAGAAAGCCAAGGAAGAAGTAAGTAATAATGAAGAAGTAAATTATGATAGGATAGTTTTGATGATCGGTAACTGATTTAGAAAAGAAAAAGTTATGCTTTAAAAAAACAAGCTAGTTCTGAGTATAATTATAAACCAACCACGAGGTGCAAAATATTGCCTTCTTCAATATCCTGGATCGATTTTGCCGATGAGAATAGAAATAAGATGATGGATGTTGTTAAGCTGTTCCGGGAGCGGGATACAGTTGATGAACTGGGCGTGGGTACTGCCCGCGATGCTTTTTCCAACTATTTTTTCCCGGGTACAAGTACGATCCAGACCCGGGCCAAGTACATGCTGTTTATCCCCTGGGTTTACAAAAAGCTTGAAAATAATAAAACAACCCACCCGAAAACTGCTGAACGGGCCAGGAGATATGAGGAAAAATTAATTGCGGCCTTAAAAAAATCGGAAGATAGAGCGGGAATAATTGGCCGGAGGACCGGCCGGGGATTACAGCGGTTGCCCAACGAAATATATTGGGCCGGCCTGGGTGAATGGGGTATCAGGAAGTTACCCGGTTCCCGGGCTGAGTACCACCGTTCATTAACTAACAGGTACTATGAAACAAGGGAACAGTACCGGGAACAGGGCAGTAGGGCAAAAGAAAACTGGCATCTGGGCCTTCCTTCGGCCCCAGATGATTTTTTAGAAAAAGCGACATTAAAATTGAACTTTGAACAGGCAACATACCTGAAAGAAAGGATAACCGAGACCCAGAAGGGTACCCTGCTTTACTACCTGGTGGATTACGGCTATCAAGAAGGAGAAGATATCTTCTGGCAGCTGGAACTGATAGCTGATCTACCGGAAAAATTGCAGGAAAATATAAGGCACAGCCGTAATTTTGCCCGGGTAATTCACGGAGCTTATCTGCTTTATAATTTTCTACTGGCCCGAAATAGGTGAGATGAAAAGCTCATATCAAAATATCATGAACAGATCGAGGCCTGGAAAAAAAGGATCCGGTTCCGGTGGAGGAAATTACAGTACTGGCAGGAAAGAAGTGATCAATTCTGGACTTCTGAGCCGCTGCGCTTACAAGGTATGGCCAATACTGTAAGGACCTTTATAGATAATTGGTTTGAAATCGTGTTTAAACGGAGATCATTTAATAATTTGCAGGTAAGGGATAAGGACAAAAGGTTACTGGAAAACAGGGAACGACAAAAGAAAGGTAAAAAGGCCCGGCTGCACAATCAAAGTGCCCTGGAAAGATGGTAGGGAGGCTCAGTTACTTCCTGATTTAATTTCAGGTGGCAGACAGTAAAAACCATAATATTTGACATAACTGCAGGATTGACCGGGGAGGAGAAATAATTGTGCTAAACCCCAATAATAGAAAAGTATACCTCGAGGAAATGAGGCACCAGCTGAATACGAACTGGATTTTGCGGTAGGAACCACGTACTCTCTCAACCAGCTCACACTGTTAATGGTTCCCCATTCCTTTGCTTTCTTTTCAGCAGGTGATTTAGATGAAGTTTTATATAACCTCAAGCAGGCCCGGTAAGCCCTGGAGAAAAAATCTGATGATATTGTTTTGTTTTGCCAGCAGGGCCAGATAAATGTGCCCCGGACCTTATCGATGCTGTGTAGTTATAAGACTGAAAGAAGGATGATTAAAAATTATTTGAACAGTGATAATTACCTTGATATATGGGATAAGAGCAGAGTTCTTCTGTTGAGATTTGGTTACGACAAGGATCGGCCGGCAAACATGACAAATTTAACCCTGTTTTATCCCTGTATGAGGGGCATTGTATAATTAAATGCACGGGGTAGGATATAAAAGTGACACACATCCCTAACTCTTGTATAATGTTATTAGCTACTTTACAAATAACATATACAAATAGGAGGTTAGGAATGTGTGTCAAGATAATAATACCACAGAATCAAACAAAGGGAAACACCTAACTTTTATGGAGCGGAAAATAATTGAGCATTTATACAACATACAGGACAGATCTTATACGAAAATTGGTGAGGAATTGGGCAGACATAGGACAACAATAGGTAGAGAGATCAAAAAAGGCAGTGTAGAGCTTCTTAATTCAGATTATACCACTAGAGAGGAGTATGTGGCTAAAAGAGGCCAGGAATTTTATGACAGAAATGCTACTGCCAAAGGTCCCAAGATAAAGATAGCCAAAAATCATGAACTCTCAGAGTTTATCGAAAAAAAGATCGAGGAAAATTTTTCTCCAGAAGTAATAGCAAAAAAGATAGCAGAAAAAGAGGAATTTAAGATAACACTTCACTTTAAGACAATATACAATTATATCGATAAGGGAATATTAATGGTAAAAAGAGAAGATTTAACCTACGGTAGTTACGATACTGATAATTCCACACAAAAAAAGGGGAAACGTTCTACCAAGGCAAGGAAACAGGGTAGGACGATATCAGACCGCCCCCAGGAGGCTGATGAGAGGAAGATAGGTCATTGAGATGGATTTACTGGAAGGCAAGAAAGGCAAAGGAGAGCCTTTTTTGTTGGTGTTAACAGAAAGATGCAGCCGGCAGGAGATAATAGAAAAGATCCCCTCCAAGACCCAAAAAGAGGTAATAAAAGCTTTGGACAGGATCGAAAGGAGGCAGGGGGTAAAACAGTTCAGAAAGAGATTTAAGAGTATAACCACTGATAACGGTCGTGAGTTTTACGATTATGAAGGGCTAGAAACTTCTTTTACAAAAAGCAGTATTCCCAGAACAGAACACTATTATGCAGATGCATACTGTTCCTGGCAGCGTGGGAGTAATGAGAATTTGAATAAGATGATAAGAAGGTTTATTCCCAAAGGTGAGAGTATAAAAGAATATAGTAGAAAAGCGATTAAGAAGATACAGAGATGGATGAATGATTATCCCCGAAAGATGTTTGGATTCAGAAGTTCAAATGAAGTGTATGAAGAAAAGTTGCAGGCAGTCTAAAAAGCAAACCAAAACAAGAGATAGGGAATGTGGTGTAGAGGGGGATAGAAAAAATTGGATTTTTTTCACCTTCCCTTTAAAGGGCAGGTGATCCCAAAACCACCAAAACCTAAAACTAACAAAAAACCGTGCATTTAACCTTGCAAAGCAATTCTTGACCTCACTACAAACATTTGTTTGCATCGTTGTATTAATTATGGTATAATATAGTTAATAAATATAATAACAGAAAGGTGGTGAAAACGTGGATAAAACCTATATTATACCTGTTCCCCAAAAACAACAATCTCAGGCTCGTAATTTATCCCGGTATTCGGTTAGAATATATTCCAGGATGGTTTCTACTATTTTTAAACTAAACCAGAACAAAGATATCTGGCTGTCTAAAAACAACATGGAAAAGCTTATTAGATTATATTCTGACGATTTTCCCCTGCATTCTCAATCAATCCAGGGTACTGAAAATAGCTGAGGAGGTTGTAAAAGTGAAAACTTACAAAATATTTAATAAATACTTTGTTATGGCTGTTTTATTGTTATCAGGAGTTATTATTTTTTCTTTGCTTATCCATACTGAAGCCATTTTACAAAAAGAGGAGATTCATTTTAATGACTCCAATCTTAAAAGAGCCGCTCTTGAAAATTTAGGTAAATCTGAGGGGCCAATTTTAAAAAGCCAGGCTCAAAAAATAGAGGAGTTTACTGCAGTTGAAAGTAATATTCAATCTCTGGAGGGGCTCCAGTATTTTACCGGTCTGAGTTTTTTAAACCTATATAATAATGAAATTGTAGATATTACCCCCCTGGCTAAGCTGACTGAACTTGAGGAGATAATTTTTGAACATAATTATGTAGAGGATCTTACACCTCTATCAAATCTTGATAATCTTAGGATATTAAATTTTAGATATAATGAAATTGAAGATCTGTCACCACTTTCTGAGCTGAAAAAACTTCAGGTAATCAGGTTCTGGAGTAATCGGGTAAAAGAGACTGAACCTCTGGCCGGGCTAAACAGTCTTAAAATTTTAACCTTATCCAATAATCGGGTAGAAAGTCTTTCCGGACTTTCTGAAACTCCATCATTACTTGAACTTCATCTCAGCAGGAACAGAATCAGTGATATATCATATCTGTCAAATTTACAAAAACTGGAAATATTATATCTGCTTGATAATAAAATTGAGGATATTTCAGGCTTAAAGACAATGAAAAACTTAAAAGAGTTAAATTTTGCTCAGAATGAGGTTAAAGATATAGGGGTTATTCAAAAATTACCTTCTTTAAATAAATTATATTTTAGAGAAAACAGGGTAGAAGATATCACTCCTGTTCTGAAAAATGAAAATATCACAGGAGTACTTAGTTTTCGGAAAAATAATCTTGATTTATCTGATAGTGGTGTGCAAAAACAGCTTGAAATTCTTAAAAACAGGGTGCAGACTCTAAGATACGATCCTCAAAATTAAGAGTCTTTTTACTTTTTAAATAGCAAGAAATTGAATATAATTGGTATATTGATATTTAAAAAATATTCGTTTTGCTCCATAAGGGCATCAAGTTTAAGCCGCTGTAGGTCTGGGGCATTTATTTCCGGGTATAACAAAAAGGATTTTAGGACAGAGCACTATACTTAACATATTAAATCAGAGACCTGATTATTATAATATTTAAGGACAATTTATTTAGTTGACATCTCAACTTTCAGAGTTCAATATTAGGCTTAATAAATTGAATTTATAAAGTTTCTTATTAAAAATCCCGATGAAATAACTGGATTTATAAAGTTATTTATTGAAATTAGACGGACATACCACCAGTAATTGTTAGCTCTCAAAGAGAACGCTGGGGTTCATAAGAAACAATTACTCCTCGTTCTATTAAGGTCTCGATATCCTTCATGTTTTGTGAGTCGGGAGTGAGATCTAGATAGTTTTCTTCCATTTGGATATGGGCCCATGCACCCAGAGCTTCATTGTCTACAAGTGTCGTAATATCAATGACTTTGTTCCTTAACTATTATTAAATATCAATTTATATTTTAAGAGGGAGGAAAAACCAGTCTAATATTTAATTTTATAAACAAGTTCTAATAAATCTATTTTTTATGGGGAGGTAGAAATTATGAATTATAGCAGATATTTTAAAAAAGTCATTTTACTTATACTTATTCTGGTTTTGGCCAGTATTCCGGTTAGAAGTATTGAACTGAGAGAACAAGTAAGCACTTTTACCCTGGACAATGGATTTAGAGTAATAATGGTGGAGAAACAGGGAGCACCAGTTATCCATTTTCGACTTATGTTTGATGTTGGGGGAGTAGATGAACCCGAGGGACTGGGTGGAATTGCCCATATGGTAGAACACATGGCTTTTAAGGGTACTACTTCTGTGGGTACAGACAACTTCAAAAGAGAACAGGAACTGCTGGAGAAAATGGATCAGGCAGCTGAAGATTATTTTTCGGCCCGAGAAGAAGATATGGATGATGAAGAAGTTACTGAATTAAAAGAAGAATTTACTGCAGCTCAAAAAAAGGCTCAACAGTTAGCCGATCCCAATCCTTTGAAAGGTATATTTGATAAACATGGTGCTGAAGGTTACAATGCTGCTACCGGTTATGATCATACTTCTTATTTTCTATCCTTACCTGCCAATAGGCTGGAATTATTCTCTCGCATTAAAGCAGATGTAATAGAAAATGCTGTTTTTAGATATTTTTATGAAGAAGTTGATGTAGTAAAAGAGGAAAGAGTCCAGAGAAATGAGGATGAACCTACAGGTTTTCTCAGAGAAAATTTTCTGCAGGAGGCATTTGTGAGACATTTTTATGGTCGCCCTCTAATTGGGAGTATGGAAGAAATTGATAATTATCGCCGCCAGGAGGCACTTGATTTCTGGAATGATCATTATCACCCCAATCGAGCAGTACTGGTTATGGTGGGAGATGTAAGTCCCCAAGAAGATATTAAAATAATAGAGGATTATTTTGGTGAAATTTCTGCAGGTCCGGAAAAAAAGACTTATGTTCCTTTTGAACCACTACAGATGGAAGAAAGAAGAACCAGAGTTACCTTCGATGCTGAGCCCCAGATGTTTATTGGCTATCACATACCAACATATCCTGATCAAGACGCTTATGTAATGGATGTTGTTAGTTCTGTGCTGGGCACAGGTAGGACCTCCCGACTTTATCGCAGACTGGTAATTGAAGAAGAGGTAGCTGCCAATGTCAGCACATCTACCGGGATTCCTGGGTATAGGTATCCCAATTTATTTACCGTACATGTAGTTACGAAAGGAGATCACAATCCCGAAGAGGTAGAGGAACTGGTTTATGAAGAAATTGAAAAATTAAAAGAAGAAAAAATAAGTGAATGGGAACTGCAGAAAGTTAAAAATCAGGTTCGGGCAAACTATATTAGAGAACTGGATTCTTCTTCCGGACTTGCCTATCAAATGGCTTTCTATGAGCATTTTTTGGATGGTTGGGAAAATATGAAGGAATATCCGGATAAAATTATTTCTGTGACCAAAGAACAAATTCAGCAGATAGCAGATGAATATCTTCTCGAAAATAATCGTACTGTGGCTATTTTAGAAAAAGAAGAAGGGGGTTCAAATGATGAATAACAAAAAATCAGTCATTATCTTGAGTATATTTTTTATTATATTATTTTCAGCAATTTCTGCAGCTCAAACACCTGAAGAATGGCCTCATCCGGAAGATATGGAATTTGATGATGTTGAAGTTACTCTCAGAGAAGCTGATAAGCATGAACTGGAAAATGGCCTCACCGTATATTTAATAGAAGACAGAGAACTTCCTTTAGTTAGAGGGGAAGCTATTATTGATGCTGGTAATATATATTCGCCCCGTGAAAAAACTGGACTGGCAGAAATAACAGCTAATTTGCTCCGGACGGGCGGTACTGCCGGACAGCCTCCGGAAGAAATTGATAAAGAACTGGAATATTTAGCAGCAGCTGTAGAATTTGGAGCACAGGACACCATGGTTACAGGCAGCTTTTCCAGTTTAAGTGATAATAAAGAAGAAGTGATTGAGCTTTTCAATGATATTCTCAGAAAACCCGACTTTTTACCAGAAAAAATAGAACTCAGACGGGGAATAATGGAAGAATCAATTCAACGTCGGGCTGACCATCCAGTTCAGCTGGCAGTTTATGAGTTTATTAAGAAAATGGCAGCAGATCATCCAGTGGGTTGGTTCCCTACAATGGAAAGTGTTAACAACATCGAACGGGAAGATATTATAAATTTCCATGAACGTTATTATCAACCGCACAAAACATCACTGGCGATAACAGGTGATTTTGACGCAGATAAAATGCTTCATCTGCTGGAGGAAACTTTAGGTACCTGGGAACCAGATGAAGTAGAATATCCTGAACTGCCGGAATTTGATCCTCATCCAGAAGCAAAAGTTTATCACGTTCAGCAGCCTATTCAGCAAAGTATTATTTTTATTGGTCACCCTTCAGTGAAATTTGATAGTACAGCCTTCCCTCCTTTAAACATTGCCAACCGAATTCTGGGGGGAGGAGATGATAACCGTTTATTCAGGGAGTTAAGAAGTAAGCGGGGACTGGCCTATGCTGTGGGCAGTCAACTTACCCAGGGATTTGAGTTTCCAGGTTATTTTTATGCTTATATCATGACCGGAGCTGAAAATACAGGTCAGGTAATTGAGCTTACACTCTCCGAAATAGAAAAAATCAGGCAAAAAGAAGTGACAGAGCAAGAATTAACAGAAAACAGACAGGCAATTTTAAACAGAGCCGTGTACCGTTATACCTCTGCAGAGGAAATTGCTTTTCGCCAGGCATTAGTTGATTTTTTAGATTTAGATCAGGATTATTATGAAAAATATATTGAACAAATTCAAGAACTGGATACCCAGGATATAAAAAATATTGCGCAAAAAAAATTAAGTCCTGAACAATTAATCATCATGGTGGTCGGGGACCAGAATCGTTTTGATAAAGAACTAAATAATTTTGGGGAAGTAGAAAATATAGAACTTGAATTCTAACCTGATTATGAAGAAATTACTGACAGGAAAAAAAGAGGTTTCAGTGATTACTTTTATAAGCAGGATATTTCAGCATATTATTCCGAATGGATTTAAAAGGGTAAGTTAATTATGGATTAAGAGCCAGATGCAGGCATAAAAGATTAAACTAGCCCTACAGCAGGAGCATAATAGAAAGGAGTGAGTTGATTGAACATCTCACAAAGAAATTATTTAATTATAGTATTTGGTTTAATCACTTTAATACTTTTCAGTTCAGCTGGGCAGGCCGATAAGTATGGACTTACCCAGCCCGGTCCCGGGTTAATTGAAGTTAACTTTAGTTATGAACCAATGATCACTGTTGATCAAGTTTATCTGGCCGGAGAGTTTAATGAATGGGATCCAGAGGGAACCAAAATGATAGAAGAAGACGGAGTTTATGAAAAAACAATTTACCTAAAGCCGGGTGAATATGAGTATAAATTTGTGGTTGATGGCGAAAACTGGATCAGACCGGAGGATGCAGATGACTATGCCCCTGATGGTTTTGGTGGGGAAAATGCTGTTATATTTGTTGAAGAAGAACCCTCCCTGTTTGATTTTCCAGAAAAAGGTGATGGCGAAATTACATATGAAGCCGTGGCCCACGACCAGGGAGAACACCGCTACTTTGACCCCTATTCTACCACTAAATTATCTCTACATCTGGAGACAAATCCCCGGGAAATAGAACAGGTTAAGATCCGTTTGTTGGCAGAAGAAAAAGAAGAAGTATATTCAATGGATCGTTTTTTAACTTTAAGCAGCCGCGAATACTTTAGGAAAACTATTGAATTACCGGAGCCTAATTTTGAATATCATTTCATTCTGGAGGATGGAGAGCAAACATATTACTTTGGAGCCGGTGAAATTGCTGAATCCTTATCCGGGGTGGAAAATTTTGCCGCTGAACTGGAGCAGAAAGAAATTTTTCGGCCTCCGGCCTGGGCTCAAAAAGCAGTCTTTTATCAAATTTTCCCCGACCGGTTTGCCAAAGCTACCAATGATAATAATCCGCAAAAAATTGAAGTTTACAAAGATGACACTGCACTCCACGAGGCCTATATTCCCGATTGGGAGCAGGGAATAAAAGATTTTTCGGATCCCGTAATTGAGACGGAGGAACATTTACTAAATAACGATAACCTGATCGAGACTCCGGCCGGTTACCATGCATTTTATGGTGGTGATTTACGGGGCGTAAAGGAGAAAATTGACTACCTTGAACAACTTGGCATCACGGCGATATATTTTAACCCCATACATGATGCCACAGCCAACCACCGCTACAACGCACGCAACTTCAAAAAAATAGATGACCGCCTGGCCTTCAAAGGTGACCAGAAAAGATCATGGTCATTTTTTGAAGAATTGGTTGCTGAATTGGCAGATAGTGATATCAAAGTTGTACTGGACGGTGTGTTTAACCATGTTGGGTATGACCACTGGGCCTTCCAGGATGTTGTTGAACAGGGAGAGGATTCAGAATATGTTGATTGGTTTTTCATTCACGATTTTCCCGTTAGAACCCTTTATCAGCAGGAACAGGAGGATATAGATCCCAATTATGATGGCTGGTGGGGCTTTGGCCATATGCCAGAACTGAACCTGGAGAATCCGGAAGTAAGGGATTACATCTGGGCAGCAACGGAAAAATGGATGGAGACAGGAATAGATGGCTGGAGGCTTGATGTTCCCCAGGATGCCGCAGCCACTGATCCAAATTTTTGGCCTGAGTGGCGGGAACATGTTAAACAAATAGATGAATCTGCCTATCTAACGGGCGAAATCTGGGGCAATGCTGCTGATTATTTACAGGGCGACGAGTTTGATGCGGTCATGAATTACCGCTTTCGTGATGCTGTTATCAATTTCATCGGACAGGGTAATTATACGGCTGATGATTTCCACCGCGAAATGATGCGCTTGTTTGTCGATTACCCCGACCGGGCAGTTTACTCCCTGCAGAATCTGCTGGGCAGCCATGATACCATCCGTTACCTAACACTAATTGATGAACACAAGGAGCGATTTCGGCTAAGTAAATTTTTACAGTTCACCTATGTGGGTGCCCCGATGATCTATTATGGTGATGAAGTTGGGATGAAGGGCGGTGAAGACCCGGACAATCGGCGGACCATGCTCTGGTCGGACCGCGGTTATACTGCCCCGGATCAAGAGCTAAAAGATTATGTCCGGCACTTGATAGAATTGCGGGCCAGTAATCCGGCTCTCCAGAAAGGGGATATTAGTCATATTGAGACTAAACCTGACATGGTATACGGTTTTGTTCGCAATCATGAAGGGGAAAGCAGGTTAGTATTGCTCAATGCGGCTGAAAGTGAGGCCCGGTTACAGTTACATAAAGAAGACCTGCCCTGGACCGGCAGAGAAAATTATCGCGATCTTTATCGAGACGAAGAGATTAAAAGCCCGGGCGATAAGCTCGAAATTAATCTCGAGCCTTTTTCGGGAAGGGTAATAAAATAGGGTTCTTCTCTACATCTGGTGGCAAATATTTAAGTGTTTACCGGATATGCCTGTTTAATTTTTAGTGCAAAGAACATTTGAATGCAATTTTAAATAGTTTTCGACAAAAAGAGTATAAAGATGATGTACTTATCCAGGACATTGGCGATACCTCCTTAATTTAAGTGGTTCTTTCTATTTATATCATTGGAGGTCTTTCGCCAATGTCCTTTTTATATACAACAATGTATGTAAAAAAGAACCAGTTTTTTATATTGTTGTCAAATTATATTTTATCCAAAACAAAAAACAGCCCGGAAGGCTGTTATAATAGTGGAGCTGACGACCGGACTCGAACCGGTAGCCTGCTGATTACAAGTCAGCTGCTCTGCCAATTGAGCTACGTCAGCAAATAATAGGGAATATATTTATTTTTCATCCGAACATAATTATAACTAAGTATGGCTAGATGGTCAAGTATATTTGCCGATTTTAGATAAAATTAAATAACAATTAGTGGTTTATGCTCGTCTATTCTCCGTTTTACTTAATTTTGCTGATTTTTAAAATAGCAAAACATAATAAAATAGTATGATTGCATTGGATGGGGATTAATGTTATAATTCGTTCAAATAAAATGAATGAAAGGATGTGTTTATAAGTAATGGGTGGTAAGTATCGCCATGAAAAAATAAAACAGGAGCATACAATTATTGAAGACATACAGCCTCTTCTGGAAGAGATTTCAACTATCAAGGGTGTGAAGAGTATTATTCCCGGCCGGATAAATCAGAGAAGTGGTAGTGGAATGGAATCATATATTCAGCTTAAGTACAATACACCCAGTGGGCTTAAAATGATTGCCAAAACAAGTTCTTCACTGCAGGAAATTTTTATCGTAACCAATCATGAAGATTATGTCATAAAAAAACTAAAGGAAAAAGAATTCGTTAAATAATCTTGACAGAATAGTAAATCTTGTATATAATGTTTCTTGTATTAAGCAGTTTACAAATTATAATAAGATTTTAATACAACAGAGCAAGCGGGCATTGGCGCAGCTTGGTAGCGCGCACGCCTGGGGGGCGTGAGGTCCCCGGTTCAAATCCGGGATGCCCGACCATTTTTATGTTATAAAATATCAGAAAATTAAAAATAATTATAGATTTATCATCCTGAATAGGGCTTATTTTTCTTGCATTAAGATAAGGGAAGTTTTATAATGATACTGTGTGTTAAAATTTAAGGGTTCAATAGTATTAATTTATAAAAAAGAAAGAGATTAATTTATAGAAAGAGGTAAGCATGCTGTCAATTAATATAACTACTTTAGGTTGTCCCAAAAATCAGGTGGACAGTGAGTTTATGTCCGGTTTGATATCGGAAAATATCAATTATCGCATTGAAAAAAATTCACAAAAAGCAGATATTATTATAATAAATACCTGTGGTTTTATTGAAGATGCCCGGGAGGAATCAGTTGATACAATTCTTCAGGCCGGGCAGTATAAAAAGGAAGGTCAATGTTCACATTTAATTGTCACCGGCTGTTTGACCCAGAGATATAAAGAAGAAATATATGATTTAATTCCAGAAATAGATGCTGTACTGGGTGCCGGGCAGTATGAGAAGATTGCTGAAGTAATTGAGAGTGTGGTCCACAATGAGAGATTGAATCTGGTTGGTGATCCTTCTTTTAGCTATACTAGCAATCAGCCCCGCCGGCTACAGGAAGCTCACTATGCCTATGTTAAAATTGCCGAGGGGTGTAACAACAGGTGCAGTTACTGTGTCATCCCCGATATTAGGGGACCTGTTGTGAGCAGATCTGTTGAAGATATTGTTCAGGAAGTTAAAAATCTGGCAGCAAATAATGTCAGAGAAATCATTATTGTGGCTCAGGATATTACCCAGTATGGTATTGACCTTTATGGAGAACCGGCTCTTGTGGAACTTCTGGGAAAATTAAATACTGTCGAAGATATTGAATGGATCAGGCTGCTTTATAGTTATCCGGAAAGGATCAGTCAGGAGCTTATTGATATAATCAGGGATAGTGATAAAATTTGCAGTTATCTGGATTTGCCCATTCAGCATTCTTCTACAGCTATTAGAAAGAGGATGAACCGCCGGGGAACAACAGGACAGATTTTAAATTTAATTAAGAAACTAAGAGAAGAAATTTCTGATATTGTGCTCCGCACTTCTCTTATCGTTGGTTTCCCGGGTGAAAGTGAAGACGATTTTCAGAATTTGTATGATTTTGTTAAAAAAGCACGTTTTGACCGGCTGGGAGTTTTTAAATATTCACGGGAAGAAGGTACCCCGGCTGCAGAAATGAAAAATCAGATTCATGAAGATAAAAAAGAGGAAAGGTTAAACAGGATTATGGATCTGCAGCGAGAGATCTCTCTTTCCAAAAACCAAAAAAGGCTGGGACAGAAACTGGAAGTTTTAATTGATGAAGTGAATGACGATTATTCTGCAGGCAGGACCCGTTATGATGCTCCCGAAATTGATAATCAGATAATTATTAATGATAATTCACCTCAGGTTGGAGAAATGCTGATGTGTAAAATTGTAGAAGCTTATGAATATGATCTTATAGGAGAGAGACTAAAATGAACACCCCCAATAAATTAACTATCCTGAGAATTATTCTGGTCCCGGTACTCATGGTTTTTATATTTTTAAGAAAAGATTATCCGGGCTATGCCGAATTTTTAGCTCTGATAACTTTTGTACTGGCAGCCGCCACTGATGGTCTTGATGGTTATCTGGCACGAAAAAATGAAATTGTAACCACTCTGGGGAAAATTATGGATCCTCTGGCCGATAAGCTTCTCATTTCTGCGGCTTTAATTGCTTTTGTTGCTATGGGTGATATCTCTCCCTGGGCGGCACTTTTAATCATTGGTCGGGAACTGGCTGTTACCGGACTGCGTGTTATTGCCGCTAATGAGGGTATTGTTATCAGTGCCAATAACTGGGGGAAATGGAAGACCACCATGCAGATAACAGCTATTATTTATATTATATTATATCGCAGAGTGGTTTTTTTCCCTGCCTATCTGGGTACTGTTTTGATCTGGATTGCGGTTGCTATTACTGTATTTTCGGGTATTATATATTTTAAAAGAGCTAATATTGATTTTTTCAGTGAAGAACAGGCATGATTTATTGTTTGAAATTATACCGGTCTATCTATAAATAAAGTATAAGCAGAACAGAGGTATTTATACTGATAATTATTCGAAATATGATGAATGCTGTCTACCTATAAATATCAACAGAAAAGAGGTAATAAAATATTGAATGTGGAAATAATATCTATAGGCACAGAGCTTCTGCTGGGTGATATTGTCGACAGTAATGCTGCCTATCTTGCCCGTAATTTAACTGAACTTGGTTTTAATATCAATTATATAAATACAGTAGGTGATAATAAAGAAAGAATTGTCAAGACCATCAAACAATCTCTGTCCCGGGCCGATATAGTTATCACTACCGGTGGACTGGGGCCGACAACAGATGATCTGACCAGAACTGCTGTGGCTGAAAGTACCGGCAGATCACTTTATCAAAATAAAGAGCTGGAAAAACGCATTAGAGACTATTTTTCCAGCCGGGGACGGACCCTTACTCCCAATAATTTAAATCAAGCCTATATGCCCCGGGGAGCTGAACCTCTGTTAAATAATCAGGGAACAGCACCGGGGATTTTGCTGGAAACTGAAAAAAACATTTTAATCTCCCTGCCGGGTGTGCCCCGGGAAATGAAAGGTATATTTGCTAAAAAGGTAGCTCCCTATCTGGTAAATTTAACCGATAAGACAATTCGTTCTCTGGTGTTAAGATTTTTTGGGATTGGTGAATCTACTCTGGAGACTAAACTAAGAGATTTAATTGATGAGCAGTCCAATCCTACTCTGGCACTTCTGGCCGGGAATGGTGAGGTAAAATTAAGAATTACGGCCAAGGCTGATACAGCAGAAGAATGTCACAGCAAAATTTCTGAGGTGGAAAAAAAAGTTAAAACCCGGGCCGGAAAATATATATATTCAACGGGAGATAAAAAACTGCCGGAATTGGTTGGGGAAAAACTCAGAGAAAAAAAATTAACCATGGCTGCTGCAGAATCATGTACCGGAGGCCTTATCGGCAGCAGGATAACTGACATTCCGGGCAGTTCAGATTATTTCATAGGGGGGATCACCGCCTACAGCAATCGGATTAAAAAAGATTTTCTGGGGGTCAGTCAGGAGATTTTAGACCGAAGAGGTGCCGTCAGCAGAGAGACAGCCTTAAAAATGTGTCAGGGTATAAAAGATAAATATGCGGTAGATTATGGAATTTCTGTGACCGGGATTGCCGGTCCCGGGGGTGGCACAGAACAAAAACCTGTGGGTCTGGTTTATATTGGTTTATCCTCTCCAGATGATACCCAGGTCTATAAAGTAAATTTAAATGGAGACCGTGCTCATAATAAGTGGATGACCTCCCAGTATGCTCTGTATTATCTGCTGCTAAAGCTTCAATGAAAATTTATTTGACAATTTATCTGGAATAATTTATAGACCACATAGGCCGATAAGCAGCTTATTTAAAATAATATAATTATATTTTCATCAATCTCATAAACATAATTTCTATAAAAAAACAAATATTTTGAAAAGATTTGTAAAGGGGGAGTTCTTATTGCGTTTATTTACCGCTGTTGATATTTCCGAAAGGAGCAGGAGGCTTCTTGATAAAAAAGTTTCGCTTATACGTGATCAGGTAAGTCAGGATATAAAGTGGGTGGATAAAGAGAAATGGCATTTAACCCTGAAATTTTTAGGGGATACTTCAGAGCGTAAATTATATGACCTCCAGGATGCAATGATGAAAGCAGTAGAGGATAAAGAAAAATTTGGGGCCGTATTTTCAGAAATTGATGCATTTCCTTCCCTTGAGAACCCCAGTGTAGTTTATGCCGGTCTGGAAAGTGGAGAAGAAGAGCTGAAAAACATTTATACTGATCTGGAAAATGAACTTGTTACCACTGGTTTTGAACCTGAAAGCAGGGAATATATCCCCCATCTTACCCTGGCCCGGACCCGAGATAATACGGACAGCGGTCTTTTAGGTACTGAAATAAAAAAAGTAATTGATGGAGATTTTATTAATATTTATACTCCAATTAAAGAGGTACACCTTTATGAAAGCAAATTATTGCCAGAAGGCCCAATATATAATAAAATTTACAGTTTTTCCCTTAAATAACCTTGACTAATAGGAACATTTGTTTTATAATTAAACCAGAATTCATCGGGAGAGGTGATAAATTTGGCAAAGGAAAAAGAAAAGGCTCTTGATCAGGCTGTAAAAAGAATTGAAAAACAGTTTGGCAAAGGTTCTATTATGAGGCTGGGGGAAGCCAGTACCCTCGATGTACCGGCAATTCCCACCGGAGCAATTAACCTTGATCTGGCATTAGGGGTAGGGGGTATTCCCCGGGGAAGAATTATAGAAATATATGGTAATGAATCATCCGGGAAAACCACACTGGGGCTGCACATAATTGCTGAAACACAAAAGCTGGATGGTATTGCCGCTTTTATAGATGCCGAACATGCTCTGGATCCCAAGTATGCCGAAAATCTGGGTGTGAACATAGATAATTTGTTAATATCTCAGCCCAATACGGGTGAAGAGGCTCTGGAAATCACTGAGGCTTTAGTGCGCAGTAATGCAATTGATGTGGTTATCATTGATTCAGTTGCTGCTCTGGTACCCAAAAAAGAGCTGGAAGGTGAGATGGGTGACAGTCATGTAGGACTTCAGGCCCGCTTAATGTCTCAGGCTATGCGGAAGCTATCTGGAGCAATCAGTGATTCAAAAACTGCCTGTATATTTATTAATCAGATTCGGGAGAAGGTCGGTGTTATGTACGGTAATCCGGAAACAACACCCGGAGGACGGGCCTTGAAATTTTATTCTTCAGTTCGAGTTGAACTAAAAAGGTCTCAGACCATAAAAGATGGAGATGAGATCATTGGTTCTCATGCCCGGGTAAAGGTTGTTAAAAACAAAGTAGCTCCTCCCTTTAGAGATGCTGAATTTGATATAATGTATGGTACCGGAATTTCCTCGGTGGGCTGTATTCTGGATATGGGAGTTGATACAGGTATCATAGACCGGGCTGGATCCTGGTATTCATACGGTGATGAACGTCTGGGCCAGGGTCGTGAAAATTCCAAGGAATTTCTCAAGGAAAATGAAGAACTGCGGGAAGAAATTGAAAATGAGATTAGAGAAAAAGTTGGTCTGGAGGTAAACAAAAACACTTTGGGTGAAGAGCCTGGTGAGGATAATTAATTTCAGCTCATCAGCTCGGTTGATTAATTTACTTTTTTACAGTGTTTTATAAAAGTGTTTTATCAAAGTTGTCTTAACAGAATAAAAAGTCTACGGGGACCGGTTTCTCCTGGGGGAGTTAAATCGGTCCTGTTTTGTGTTTGATAAATTTATCATTAATATAATGATTATACTGCCAAAAGTGTTATTTTAAGATCTTTTTAACTTAAGATTGCTTTTATAACGGTAATCTTATTTCTAAAATAAAATGAAAAAACTTAGTACAGTGCAATCATATAATGGCTTTCAAATAT
>PWDW01000075.1 GCA_003553225.1 Halanaerobiaceae bacterium | reverse complement strand
ATATTCGTGAACTTGAAGGAGCTTTAATTCGTATTGTTGCTTATGCTTCTTTATCTGAAACACCAGTGACTCTTGAAATGACGGAAGCTGCTCTGCAAGACATAATTTTTACCCGACAAAAAAATATTTCTATCAACAATGTCATTGAAGCTACGGCAGCCGGTTTCAACGTTACTCCCGAAGAGGTACGTTCCAAAAAACGCACTCAAAACATAGCGCTAAGCAGGCAGTCGGCAATGTATCTCTGTCGTATGCTCACTGACTACTCTTTACCTAAAATCGGTGAAGAATTTGGCAGGGATCACACAACAGTACTGCATGCATTTAAGAAAATAGAAGAAATGATTACTGCAGATAACGAGTTTAAAAACAGGATCGAGTTTATTAAGAATAACATTCTGGAAAACTCCTGATTAATTTGTGTATAACCTGTTATTATTTTGACTTATTTTTTCTCGTCCATAATTTTATTTAATCAACTAACAGCTTTTCATTCAATTATACACATTTTAATTCAGTGATATAATGGGCAAAAGACTTTCTTTATAAGGGTTCACGTAATCATTTTTTACTTATTAACAATATAAACAGGGTCTATTACTACTGCTTTTTTTATATATTACTTAATCTTATATATTACTTGTTATTAATCTATTTTTTCAGGAGGACATATTAAATGCGAATAACTACTAATTCTTCTCAGTTTTATGAAAGTCTTGAGACTGTAGAGAAAGCTTTACCGGTAAGAACTACTGTTCCCCTAATTAATAATATTTTTATGCAAATTAAAGAAGATAGACTTGTTTTTTCAACAACAAACCTGGAAATGACTATAAATACAAGTATGGAAAGTAAAAACGATGAAACAGGAGATATTCTCCTTCCAGCAAAAATCATTGATATAATGCGTTATTTTCCTACACCTGAGGTAAATATAGATGTTAATTGGGATAATTTCAGAATCGATGTTTCGGGAGGTTCTGCCCATTTTCACTTATACGGGGCTGACCCACAGGATTATCCGTCTACTTCTTTTATTGAAGTTAATGAAAATGAAAGTTATTCAGCCGGGCGTGGAAGTTTGAAAAATATGATCAGGTCGGTAATTTTTGCCGCATCTACTGAGGAAACCAGGCCGGCATTTAACGGAGTTCTTTTTAATTTTAGTGATGGTAAACTTACCCTTACCGCTTCGGATACTTATCGCCTGGCCATAAAAGAAACCAGTCACAGTGATTGGTCTTTCGAAGAACAAAAGTGCCTGGTGCCGGCGAGAGTTTTACGTGAACTGCTGCGCTTACTTGATGATAGCGAGGAAAAGGTTTTTTTTAATATGGATAGCCGTTCTATTGCTTTTAAATGTGGTGATATGTATTTTGCTTCCCGTCTTCTTGAAGAAAAATATCCCGATGTGAGCGGGGTAATCCCTAAGTCATACGAAACGAGGATCATGATTGACCGTAAAACATTTGAAGATACAATCAGCAGGGCTGCCTTGCTTGCCCAGGGAAAAAACCAGGCTGTCAACCTGGTTTCTACTGATAGTAACCTTGAAACGAAAGTCGCATCTCAGTTGGGCAGTATGGAAGAAAGTCTTCCGGTTGAACAAAATGGTGAAGATATTGATCTTTTTGTTAACAGCCGCTTCGTCCTGGATGTCTTGAGAATTATAGAAGAAGATAAGGTAATCATTGATTTTCATGGTAACGGGGGTCCGATTATTTTTAGAATGGAAAACGATCCCGGCTATCTATATCTAGTTTTACCGATTAAAAAATTTAATTAATTTTTTGGAGGTTGTTATTTGTTTTATCTCGAGGGGTTACAGATCAAAGGTTTTAGGAATTACCAGTCTGAAGAAATAAAATTTAACCCCTATTTAAATATTTTGATCGGTGAAAATGCACAGGGTAAAACAAACCTGCTTGAATCTATTTTTTATCTTTCCGTAACAAGATCATTTAGAACTGCCAGGGACCAGGAACTAATCGGGTGGAACAGTAATTACTTTTTACTCAAAGGTATATTTATAAGCGAAGAGTTTAAAAATATTGTCAAAGTGGGATATCAGAAACAAGGGCCAGTCAAGACCACTATAAACGATAATCCGGTAAACAGGTACGAGCATATGCAGCAGTATCCGGTAATTTCTTTTAGTCCGGATGATTTACAGATCATAAAAGAAGGTCCTTCAATTCGCAGGCGTTTTATAAATCTTGAAGCTTCGCGGTTGAGTTACAGTTATTTGCAAAATCTCAAAAATTACCAGCGTGTGTTATTACAGAGAAACAAAATTTTAAAAGATACTTTTAATCGTGTCCAACTTGATCATATTATTGAGCCCTGGGACAGATCTTTAATTGAAATTGGGACAGACCTGATCATTGAAAGACTCAAGATAATCGAGAACCTGGAAAAAGAGGCGTGCTACTTTTTTGAAAAAATGACCTCATCCAGGGAAAGCCTTTCATTAACTTATAGCAGTAATGTTGGTATTGATGAAGAAATAAATATAATGAAGGAAAATTTTTACCGTGATTTGCTCGCAAAAAGAGAACAGGAAATAAAGAGAGGTTCCACCTTACTTGGCCCCCACCTGGATGATATAAAAATATGGATTAATGGTTATGATTCCAGGCGTTACTCTTCCCAGGGACAAAAAAGAACCGCTGCTCTGGCATTGAAAATGGCCGAAGTATCCTTGTTTTACGAAAGAAACAATGTTTTACCGATTATTCTTTTGGACGATGTTTTTTCCGAGTTTGATGATGAGAGAAAGATGAACCTGTTGGAATTTCTTCGTTATAACGGTGGACAGTGTTTTATTACTTCTGCTGTAAGTCAGGAAAATTTGCTTCAAAAGTTGAACAGGGAATATAAAACAATTTTTATAGCCCGGGGGAGTATAGTTGATGAAACAATTAGGCCCGCTTATTGAGAATCTTTTGAGACGTTATGATCTATGGCAGGGTTATAAGCAATACCTGGTTGTTGAGAGTTGGGATAAGGTCGTAGGCCCTGAATTAGCCGAGGTTACCACGGCAGAGAATATTAACAACGGGATTTTGCAGGTTCAAGTAAAAGATTCCGTTTGGGCTTATCATTTATCTATGCTGAAACCCCAGTTGAAAAAAAAGCTGAACGATTATGCCGAAAGTAAAGTAGTAAAAGATATTTATTTTAAAATTGATTAGTGAAATAGAAGGAATATTAAAGTTTATATGTAAATATAAGTAGAAGTAATTAGTTTTTGTAAATTAAAAAGCAAATATTGCAGGGAGGATTATAATGTATTTACACATAGGAAATTCTAAAATTGTTTTCAACAACGAGGTTATTGGTATTTTTAACCTTTCTTCTTCAGATAATCAAGTTAATAATAAGGTTTTAAAAAATGCTTCGTTTGAAGCTGTTAACAATACTACCGGAAATGATCGCCCCAGGTCTTTTATAGTTACTGATGCTAATGTCTTTGTTTCTCCTATATCTCCGCTTACTCTTTCAAAGCGATATAATTCTTAAGAATATATTGTTAAGCAAAAATGGTTGCATAATAAGTGATATAATGATGTAAGTGGTTTTAGAAGAATTATAAGTGTAGAGGTGAAATATGTCCAATCAAGAAAACAAACAGCAACAAGGTTATGATTATAATGCCGAACATATCCAGGTGCTGGAGGGGTTGGAAGCAGTAAGAAAACGCCCCAGTATGTATATAGGGTCTACTGCAAGCCGTGGTCTGCACCATCTTTTGTTTGAGGTGGTCGATAATAGTATTGATGAGGTTTCAGCAGGTTACTGTAAAGAAATTAATGTATGGGTAAACGAAGATAACAGTGTTACCGTTACTGATGACGGAAGAGGCATCCCGGTGGAAAACCAGCCCCAGGAAAATCGTCCCGCGGTAGAAGTAGTCTTAACTACCCTTCATGCCGGCGGAAAATTTGGTGGTGACAGTTACAAGGTTGCCGGAGGTTTGCACGGTGTAGGTATTTCGGTTGTGAACGGTTTATCAGAATGGCTCGAGGTAGAAGTTTATCGCCACGGTAAAATATATACTCAGCGCTATGAAAAGGGCAAAAAGGTAACTCCTATTGAAGTTAAGGGAAACTCTAAAAAAACCGGTACAAAGATTACCTTTCGCCCTGACAGTTCGATATTTGAAAGTATTGAGTTTGATAACGAAATTATCATCCAGCGACTCAGGGAACTGGCTTTCCTGAACAAGGGTACAAAAATAATTTTTCATGATATACGCAGTGGCAGGGAAGAAGAATTCAAATATGACGGTGGCATAATTCATTATGTCTCTTTTCTTAACCAGGGAAAAGAAACCGTGCCCAATAAACCGGTATACATCCAGCAATCAGTTAATAATTTTGAAGTAGAAATAGCCATGCAATATCATGCCGGTTATGCAGAATTAATCTATTCCTATGCCAACAACATTCATACCCATGAAGGGGGGAGCCATGAACACGGTTTCAAGCTTTCCCTAACCAGGGTGATCAATGATTTTGCCCGCAAATTGGGCGTGCTTAAAGATGGGCAAAACAATCTTTCCGGGGAAGATATCAGGGAAGGACTTACTGCCGTAATCAGTGTAAAACTGATGGATCCTCAATTTGAAGGGCAGACCAAGACTAAACTGGGCAACACTGAAGTTCGTAGTGCTGTCGACAGTATTTGTTATGAAGAAGTCGAAGCATTCTTGGAACAAAACCCGGTAGTAGCCCGGCGAATTGTTGAGAAAGCGATCCGCGCTTCCCGGGCCCGGGAAGCGGCCCGCAAAGCAAGAGAATTGACCAGGCGGAAGAATGCCCTGGAAATTACAAACCTTCCGGGTAAACTTGCCGACTGTACCGCTAAAGACCCTGCCGAAAGTGAAATATTTATAGTCGAAGGGGATTCAGCCGGAGGCTCCGCCAAACAGGGTCGTGATCGCCAGTTTCAGGCAATTTTGCCTCTGCGGGGCAAAATAATTAACGTAGAAAAAGCCAGGCTCGATAAGATCCTGGCCAATGAAGAAATTCGTACTTTAATTACGGCGCTTGGTACCGGGGTGGAAAGTGACTTTGATATCAAAAAAGCCCGCTACCAAAAAATAATAATCATGACCGATGCCGATGTCGACGGTTCTCATATCAGAGTATTGTTGCTGACCTTTTTCTACAGGTTTATGTATGAACTTATTGAAAGTGGTTTTGTTTATATCGCGCAGCCACCCCTTTATAAAGTAAAAAAAGGTAAGAATAAAGAGAAATATCTTTTCCGGGAAGAAGAGCTGCAAAAACTGCTTAACGGATGGGACCGAGAGGGAGGCCTACAAGTTCAACGCTATAAAGGTCTTGGTGAAATGAACTCGGAACAGCTGTGGGAAACTACTATGAACCCGGACACCAGGATTATCAAGCGGGTGGAACTTGCCGATGCAATTCAAGCCAATAACCTTTTTGGCATCTTGATGGGCGACAAGGTTGAGCCTCGCCGCAATTTTATTGAAGAAAACGCCAGAGAAGTCCGGAATCTCGATATTTAAGCATCTAAACCACTTTTCCGGAATAGCGATTTGTGATAAAATTTTAAGAGTTAACCTATTTTTTGAGAAAATCCTTTAGTTATTTAGGAGTTAATATGGCCGAAAGAGAAAATGTGATCCCGGTTAATATTCATGATGAAGTCAAGGTTTCCTTCCTTGATTATGCGATGAGTGTTATTGTTAGCAGGGCGCTTCCCGATGTCCGGGACGGCTTGAAGCCTGTCCACAGGCGTATTCTATATGCCATGGCGGAAATGGGGTCTACCCATGAAAAGCCATACCGCAAATCTGCCCGGATTGTTGGTGAAGTTTTAGGTAAGTACCATCCTCACGGAGATGTAGCATTATACGATGCTCTGGTGCGCTTGGCCCAGGATTTTTCGACCCGCTATCCCCTGGTAGACGGTCACGGCAACT
>PWDW01000064.1 GCA_003553225.1 Halanaerobiaceae bacterium | reverse complement strand
TTATTTAATATAATACAATTATAGTAATACAATCCAGACTTCCTGTAACCAAAAACACAAAATCAATACCTGTATTTTTGTATAAACTATAAATAAAACCCACAATGTAAACGTTTACTTCAGTACATTGTTGATAATACCATATACCTATATTCATGTCAAGTTAATTTCCTCAATTTACTTTTTTGTTTTTATAGTGTATATCCTCTCCCTTCCCTATCAAATCATAATTCTTCTGACCCTTAAGGCTTCCTACCAGATCCTGTATGGAATTGATTTTTCGTTCTAAAGCTATCCCTCCTCGGGCTAAGTCCTCTCTTTGATGAAAATCTGAACCGGATATCATTTTTAACCTGTGCTGCCGGGCACATCTAAGAGCCTTCCCATTATGATTACTGTGGCGTGGATTCCCGTTAAAAACCTCCAGCCCATCTAAATATTTTACCGGGGCCAGAAAATCGCGGAAAGGATGAGCCTGAAAAAACAGCACATTATTGTCATAACAGCGATCAATTAAATTTCTAAAACTTCCCAGAGTTCGGTTGGGCAAATTTTTGTGTTTTTTTAAAAAATCAGCTGATAGTCCATACAGCAAAAAATCAAGATCAAGTTTGGGAAAACTAATTTCCAGACCCCAGAACACCTGAAACTCTTTGTCAACCACATATTCAGCTGCCTTTTGATAACCGGATAGATATCTCTCGATCTTTTGTCCCCAGTTTAAGTCCCCTAATTTATTAAAAAAATCAATTCGAAAATGATCGGTTATTACAAAACCGTCATAACCGGCATTTTGATAAAGGTCAACAGCTTCTCTGACCGGTACTTTTCCACAGGGACTTACCTCCCGGGTGTGTACATGCATATCATATTTATACATAACGAAAGCCCCTTTTAATTGTCATGTCTGCTTTTGAGTTCTGAAAAAATTTGTTCTACAGAAATCCTGTTTGATTCCAGAAGCACCAAAAGATGATAAATAAGATCAGCACTTTCATAAATTATTTCCTCTTCATCTTCATTTTTAGCGGCAATAATAACTTCAGCTGCTTCTTCAGCTAATTTTTTAGTTATCTTATCAATTCCTTTTTCAAAAAGATAGGTGGTATAAGAATTTTCAGGCAGCTCTTTTTTTCTGGCGGCAATAACCTCGGATAATACCTGGAGAAATGAAGCTTTTTTTTGAAAAGCAAAATCTTCTTTATCGGCCCCTGCCAGATGCTGGAAAAAACAGCTTATTTCACCCGTATGACAGGCTGGTCCCTCAGGTTTTACCTGTACCAGCAGAGCATCACCATCACAATCCAGATAAATATTTTGCACTTCCTGATAATTGCCGGAAGTATTCCCTTTAAGCCATATTTCCTGTCGAGAACGACTCCAGAAACAGGCTTTACCGGTCTCAATTGTTTTTTTAAAGGATTTCTTGTTCATATAAGCCAGCATAAGCACTTCTCCGGATTCATAATCCTGCAGAACCGCGGGGATCAGTCCCCGGTCATTATATTTAATTTTATCCATTATCTTCTTTACATTATCTGCCTTTATGTCTATTGCGGCCATTAAACTCATCCTCCATCAGTTATTTATCTTACTTTATATTGTCAAACCAGACTACTTTTGGTTATCTTCGGCAATTCTAACCGGAATATCATGTTCTGCTAAATATTTTTTTACCTCATTTATAGAATAATCCCGTTCATGAAATATAGAAGCAGCCAGAACAGCATCAGCTTTACCTTCTGCGATTGCTTTCCACAGGTGCTCCGGTCTCCCCGCACCTCCGGAGGCAATGACCGGAATTGAGACTGTTTCCGATATTTTTGCAAGCAGCTCTATATCATAACCATCTCGGGTTCCATCTGTATCCATACTGGTTAAAAGAATTTCTCCTGCCCCAAGTTCCTGTACCCGGGCAGCCCAGTCAATAACACTTTTTTGAGTGCCTTTTCGGCCTCCACTGATAAAAACTTCCCAGCCCCCGGAATCTCTCCTTTTGGCATCTATGGCTGCTACTATACACTGGCTGCCAAATTTTTCAGCACCCCGGGTAATAAGTTCCGGATTTCTCACCGCAGCGGAATTTATTGATATTTTATCAGCTCCGGCCCTTAAAATCAATTTCATGTCCTCAACAGTACTTATGCCCCCACCTACAGTTATAGGAATAAAGACCTGGGAAGCAGTTTTTTCTACCAGATCCACAATTGTTTTTCTTTTTTCATGGGTGGCTGTTATATCAAGAAAGACCAGCTCATCAGCCCCTTCCCGGTCATAATACCGGGCCAGATCCACCGGATCTCCTTCATCTTTTAGGTTTTCAAAGTTAATCCCCTTAACTACCCGGCCATCTTTTACATCCAGGCAGGGAATAATTCTTTTGGTAAGCATAAAAACTCCTCCTTAATTTTTTTCATTCTCTTCCGGCCAGCAATCTTCTGGCTTCAAATCACCACTGTACAGTGCTTGACCAACAATTCCTTTTTTAACACCAATCCTATCAAGCTTAATAATATCTTCTGGAGTAGAAATCCCACCAGAAGCAATTATTTCAATATCTTCCATCTGGACCAGCTTTTTGATTCCTGTGATATCAGGACCCTCGAGCATACCATCCTTGCTGATGTCGGTGTATATAAAAGTGGTAACTCCTATTTTTTTATATTCATTTACTATCTCAAGTACTGTTTTCTCGCTCACTTCCTGCCAGCCTTCAACTGCTATTTTACCATCTCTGGCATCCACCCCCACAGCAATTTTATGGGAACCAAAATACTGAACTGCATTTTTTACCAGAGCAGGATTTTCCAGAGCGGCGGTACCCAGGATTACACGATCTATACCGGTAGTTGTAAGATATTGCTCGATAATTTCTCTGGTTCGAATACCTCCTCCCAGCTGGACAGGAATAGCAAGTTTGCGGGCCAAATTTCTGATAAGTTCTAAATTATGTGGTTTTCCCGTCCGGGCCCCATCTAAGTCAACCACATGTAAACGCCGGGCTCCCTGCTGTTCCCAGTAAAGTGCAGTTTCTATAGGATCTTCGCCATAAATAACTTCCCGGTTAAAGTCTCCCTGGATTAAGCGAACACATTTACCTTCTTTTATGTCAACGGCCGGAATTACTTCCATTTTCAATCACCTCACTAAAGTTCTTAAGCACCTGTAAACCAAAAATGCTGCTTTTTTCGGGATGGCACTGAAATCCCCAGATATTATTACTTCTAATTACACTGGAGAATGTTCTGATGCCATATCGTGTTTTTCCAATTACATCTTTTTCATCCGCCTGTACATAATAACTGTGTACAAAATAAAAATTACTTCTGTCAGACAGACCACAAAAAAGAGGATCTTTTTTCTGCATACAAACCTGGTTCCAGCCCATGTGGGGTATTTTGGTTACCTCACTTAAGCTGAATTTTTTTACCTCTCCCTGTAAAATTCCCAGTCCTGCTGTCCCTGGTGTTTCTGCACTTTCTTCAAACAGAAGCTGCATACCCAGACAAATTCCCAGGAGAGGAACTCCCCGGGCGGCAATTTTTTTAATAAGATAATCTAAATTTTTTCGCTGTAGATTTTTTATTCCTTCTCCAAAAGCCCCTACACCCGGAAGAACCACTCCCCCGGCAGCAGAAATTTCCTGATGACTGCTGGTTAATTTGGCCGGCACTCCCAGAAAGGAAAATGCCTTATGGACACTTTTTAAATTTCCGATATCATAATCTATTATAGCTATCATTACTCTCCTTCCTTAAGCTGCCCTTTTGTGGAAAGGGGCGAATCATCCAGCCTCTTCTCACGCTCCAGAGCTTTATCAAAAGCCCGGCCAAAACCTTTAAAACAGGCTTCTATCAGATGATGAGCATTACCACCGGAAAGCATTTTAAAATGCAGATTTATATCCGCCTGATTGGTTAAAGCACGAAAGAACTCACCTACCAGGGTCACCGGAAAATCTCCCACCCGATTAACATCAAATTTCAGGTTGTCATTATAGTATGGACGTCCTCCTAAATCAAGAGCAGTTAAAACAAGGGTCTCATCCATCGGTAAAATCACCTGACCATATCTGCAGATACCCTTTCTTTCATCCAGAGCTTCATTTAGCATTTGCCCCAGCAGAAGACCGGTGTCTTCTGTTGTATGGTGAGCATCAATTTCAAGATCACCCTGAGCTTTAAGCTGTAAATCAAAAAAACCATGTTTACACCACAGCTGCAGCATATGATCCAGAAAACCAATACCGGTATCAATTTGATATTTACCTGCTCCCTTCAATTTCAAATCAGCTTCTATATCTGTTTCCAGAGTAGTTCGCTTTTTTTTAACCACAACCATCACTTCCCTGTTTTAGTAATTATTCCTGATTTGTATTACGTTTCTCGACTGCTCTAGCATGAGCTTCCAGACCCTCCAGCCGGGCCAGATAGCTGGCCTTCTCACCTTCTTTTTTAACTTCGTTTTCCCCATAATATATAATGCTGGATTTTTTGAGAAAATCCGCTGTGTTCAGTGGTGAAGAAAAACGGGCCGTACCCCCGGTGGGAAGAACATGATTGGGACCGGCCAGATAATCTCCCAGTGGTTCAGATGAATTCTCACCTATAAAAATAGCTCCCGCATTTTTTATTTTTCCCAGTTTGCTGAAAGGATTTTTGACTACAAGTTCAAAATGTTCAGGGGCATATTCATTTATTAAATTTATACCCTGCTCCAGATCTTCTGTAGTGATAATTAATCCATATTCTTCCCAGGCAGAAGCGGCTATTTCTTTTCGGGGCAGATCCTGAAGCTGATCTTCAACTTCTTTTTTTACTTCCCGGGCCAGTTTAACCGAAGTTGTGATCAGGCCGGAAATGGAACGGGGATCATGTTCAGCCTGAGAGAGGAGATCTGCAGCCAGATAATCTGCTCTTCCCGACTCATCAGCCAGAATAAAAAGTTCACTTGGGCCAGCCAGCATATCAATATCCACTGTACCATAAACCATTTTTTTGGCTGTAGTAACATATATATTGCCGGGCCCCACTATTTTATCAACCTGCTTTATGGTTTCAGTACCAAAAGCCAGAGCTGCAACAGCCTGAGCACCACCGATTTTATATATTTCCTCAATTCCAATTTCTCTGGCCGCAGCAAGTATATAAGGATTAATCCTTCCCTCTTCTCCCGGGGGAGTGGTGACCGCAATCTCCTTTACTCCCGCGGCCAGGGCCGGTACCGCAGTCATCACGAGTGATGAGGGGTAAGGAGCAGTACCTCCAGGAACATAGGCTCCCACTCTTTTTAAAGGACAGATCTTCTGGCCCACAATCTGACCCCCGGAAGAATCAAACCAGCTGTTGGTCAGCTGTTTTTCATGAAATGCCTTCACATTCTCGACTGCCTTATTTAAAGATTTCAAAAAAGCATCTTCAACTTTATTATAGGCAGCTTCAACTTCCTTATTCTCAACCCGAAATTTATCCAGCTGTACATTATCGAACCGGGCTGTATATTCACTAAGGGCTGAATTGCCATTGTTTTTCACCCGATTGATTATCTCCTTAACAGAAGTTTCTATTTCCTGTTCAATGAAAAAATCCCTTCTTTGGGCCAGCTGTTGTTCAATCTCACTGCTGTATTCCTGATAATTCATTATCTCCATATTAATCTTCCTCCCCTATATTATCAATCTGATTTATCAGATCAGTTATCCGTTCATATCTTGTCCTGTAGCTGACACTATTTACCACAAGCCGGGCTGAAGAGCTCATAATTTCAGCAATAGGTATTAAATTATTCTCTTTTAATGTGGTGCCCGTTGAAGTAATATCAACTATAAAATCTGACAGCTCAACAAGTGGTGCCAGTTCCACAGAACCATACAATTTAATAATCTCCACCTGTATACCCCTGTTTTCAAAAAATTGACGGGTGATTCGGGGATAGGAAGTGGCAATTCGACAGTGTTCGGGAATCTCTTTAAGTTCTGTTATCCCTGAAGACTCCGGAACAGCAAGCACAAGGCGACAGGAGCCTATTTTTAAATCAAGTAGTTCATATAGCTCCTTACCATGTTCCCGAATTACATCTTTGCCAGTTATTCCAATGTCAGCTGCACCATGTTCCACATATGCCGGAACATCTTTTGGTTTGGCCAGCAAAAATGTGTTACCACTTTTTTCATCTTCAAAAACAAGCTCCCGAGAAGAAACATCAACCCCAAAATCAGGTTCAATTAATCCACCTTTTTTCAAAATATCCAGTACCGGTTCCATCATTCTTCCTTTGGGCAGTGCAGTTTTTATTTTCCCCATACTTTTTTCTCCCACCCTTCTTTAAGAACAACTTTTTCAGCTGTTTCTGAATTAGTATCTAGAACTTCTATTTCTGCTGCTTCCTTTTGACTTTTTGTTTCTCTAATAGAAATTATCTTTGCTGCATTTTTTTGGTGGGCCAGCTTGATCAATTCATCCCGGGAACGGTTATTTTCCTCTATTATAATATTATAATCTTTTCTGTGCAATCTTCGGGCCAGCTTTAGGGCCTGACTGCTGGTTTTTTCGGTCAGAAGCACCACCCCATCAATAGAGCTTGTCCCTTTATAATCAAGAGCCAGAGCAATCCTCTGAATTCCCAGTGCAAAACCAACTGCCGGTGTTTTTTGTCCACCATACTGTTCAATCAAGTTATCATAACGTCCTCCCCCACAGATTGTATAGCCTAGATTTTCAGTAAACCCCTCAAATATCATACCCGTATAATAATTCAGGCCCCTTATCAGGCTAAAATCAAAATTAACATAATCCTCAACTTTATAGCTTTCCAGATATTCATAAATATCTTTTAATTTTTCTACAGCTTTCCGGGAAGCTTCAGTAGAAGCCAGATCATCAGCTTTATTTAGTATATCAATTCCTCCTCTCAGCAGCGGTAATTGGGCAATTATTTCTTTTTGTTTAAGTCCTATATTATCCAGGTAATTTCTCAACCCCACAAAATCTTTGCGACCCAGATATTCTTTCAGTTTTTTTTCCTGGAGTCCTTTAAGGGGTAGTTCTTCTACAATACCTTCCAGAAAACCAATATGATTTAAGTCCAGTTTAAATTTCTCAATCCCGGTACTTTTAATCGCTTCAATAGCAGTAATAATAGCTTCTGCATCCCCGAAAGAATTACCTCCAATAAACTCCAGACCCATCTGAAATATTTCCCTGTTTTTGCCTTCCTGGGGATTATCATACCGAAAAACGGGAGCAAAATAAGAAAGCCGCAGCGGAAGAGATAATTCTTCTCTTCTGTTAACCACAGTCCGGGCAATAGGAGCTGTCATCTCAGGTCTTAAGCTTAAAATGTTACCATCATAATCAATCAGCTTATAAAATTCCTTTTGAGTGTTCTGCTCCATACCAGTAAGCAGTGATTCATAATATTCCAGTACCGGAGTAATAACAGGCTCATAACCCCAGTTCTGGAAAACCCTTGATATCCTGTCTCTTATTTCATAAAACTTTAATGCTTCTTTAGGTAGATAACTTTTCATCCCTTCAGGTGCATTTAAAATATTTTTACTCATAAAAATTTCCCCTTTATAATTTTGTGTAGTTATGCCTTAAACTTGATAATACTTTAGTTCTTTATAACTTTAATATGCTAAAGTTGTAATTAAAAAAATAAAAGAATGGTCTAGCCGCCGGGATTTGAACCCGGGACCTCAGCGTCCCGAACGCTGCGCGCTACCAAGCTGCGCTACGGCTAGAAAAATCATATTAATTGATAGTATAACACCTTTGCTGTAAATAGTAAAGGGCAGCCGGAAAAAATAAATACATAAGAAGCAGTCCGCTCTATCAAAAACCCTACCTGCCAGCAGTCGTCTTCCCCGGGAATTCCCCTTTTATATATTTTTTGCCCGGAGCAGATACTATCTTCTTCTGTATTTTTTTCTTTACAGCTGCCCTCACTTTTGAAATAAAGAAAATTTGATTTTAGATCTCTGTAATTTAAAATTCTCCCTTAATACCGTTTCGGCTATTAAACCAAATATTTTACACTGAAGAAATTTAACAGCAAAAACCTCCAATATTTACTTTTGCTATAATTATAACACATATGTTTAAATAATTTGATAAAATTTATTAATCATTTGCTTATAAGGTATATTTTACCACTTATTTTTTGATCTGTCAAGATGTTTCGTGCTATATTTCACATCATTAAAGAAAAAAAGTATATCAGGCCGAAAAATCAACATCTTTTTTAGATATTATTTCCACACCTTTATCTCTCATTTTTTCTTTAGCCTGTTTTACATCTTCAGGATCAATACCTGATACAGCCTCTTCTATTAAATAGACATTATAACCATAATCCACAGCCGCCAGAGATGTCTGCAGAACACAGTATTCAGCTGCCAATCCCGTTATATATATATCTGAAATATTATTTTCCTGTAAAAACTGGTTAAAATCCCTATTCTCAGCATCAAAAACTGAATATCCATGAGTATCCCGGCTGATACCTTTGCGGAAAAAATGATCGATTCGGTCTACCCGTAAATCGGAATGAAGTTCAGCTCCTTTGGTGTTTTTCACACAGTGAGGAGGCCAATCATCAAAGTGAACACTATCCTCGGGGTGCCAGTCCTGGGAAGCAGCAATTAAGTCAAACTCACTCATTACATCATTTATCACCGGCACAACTTCATCCCCCTTGGGGACTGGCAGGGCACCTCCGGGGCAGAAATCATTCTGAACATCAACCACCAGCAGTAATCTCATATTAAAAACCTCCTTGTGAATTATTTTTTGCTTTCTCTTCTTTTTCCCGGATCAATTTCTGCTGCAGTTTCCTGCAGTTCTCACTTATGCCCACCGGATATTGTTCCGGATTCTTTATCCGTTTATATTTTTCGGGCAGAACCTCAAGTCTCTGTCTGCGGTATTCAGATATCTCGGATACTTTTTTGTCTTCAAGCCGAGTCTGACCTTCACTCATCACTTTGTCCAGCAGAAACTCTTTATTATCACAGTCCACCATCCAGCTTTCATCGAGATAGGGATGAAACAGCTCTTTTACTTCCGATATCTGTTCATTACAAAGAACAATCACATCTGCCTGCATCTTACCATCCCGGCAGCGTATAATATTTTTACAACCAGGTATTATTATTTTCTCTCTATCTTCAGAAATTTTTAGTGTCGGCCGGCCCTCAACCATGCTGAGCTTATAAACTCCATTTAAAGCTCCATCGGGCTGTCCGGTAATAAGCCTGGTTCCCACCCCAAAAAGATCTATAGCCGCCTCCTTTTTTATCAGCTTTTTAATTTCATATTCATCCAGCTGTCCTGAAGCAGCTATTTTTACATAATCCAGACCTGCCTCATCGAGTCTCCTGCGGGCTTTGATACTCAGCTGGGTCAGATCCCCGCTGTCCAGACGAATACCAAGCAGCTTCTCTCCCCGTTCCTCCATTTCCCGGGCCACCTGTATGGCATTCGGTAATCCTGATTTCAGAGTATCATAAGTATCAACCAAAAGGACGCAGTTTTTTGGATAAATATCAGCAAAATGCCGAAAAGCCGTCAGCTCATCTTCATAACTCTGGACCCAGGAATGGGCCTGAGTCCCGGTGGCCTCAAGACCATAATTAAAAGCACTTAATACATTGGAAGTTGAAGACACACCTCCAATAACTGCCGCTTTACTGGCCAAAATACCTCCTGTACCCTGGGCCCGGCGCAGACCAAAATCAACTACCTGACGTTCGCCGGCAGCAAAGTTAATTCGAGAAGCTTTAGTGGCAATAAGTGAGGCAAAATTAATTATATTTAATAGCAGAGTTTCAATGATTTGAGCTTCAAGTATATTGCCTTCTATCCTGATAACCGGTTCCCGGGGAAAAACGACCTCACCTTCAGGACAGGCAAAAATATCACCAGAAAACTGAAAATCCCTCAGATAATTTAAAAATTCATCCTGAAAACCCTGTTTTTTTAGATAGGAACATGCTTTTCTGGAAAATTTAAAATCATCCAGCAGAGATAATAAATCCGATAAACCGGCAAAAACAACATATCCCCCATTAAATGGATTCTCCCGGAAAAAATAATCAAATACAGCTTTTTTTTCATTTCTATTTTTCAAAAAATAACCCTGGGCCATGGTCAGCTCATAATAATCAGTATATAAACCAACATTTTTATCCAGCACCTTATAATACCTCCATCAACTGCTGTATTTAAATTATAGCTCTCATGAGCTCTTTTTTAAGAAAGAATTAACAGTGCCCATAAAACCTGAGACCCAAAAAAAGAAATCAGGAAGTTTCTCTTCGCAGAATATCCCGGGCAATCACTATACCCGAAATAGAAGCCTGCATTAAACCTCTGGTTATTCCCGCCCCATCTCCTCCAGCATACAGGCGATCTACGGCGGTTTCTAAATTACTTTTCAGCTCTAGCTTGGAGGAGTAAAACTTAACCTCCACTCCATAAAGAAGAGTATCCCGGGAATAAATACCGGGAGCTATACTGTCCAGTGCTTCCAGCATCTCCTGCAGACTTTTTAAATGGCGATAGGGAAGTACCAGACTCAAATCTCCCGGAGTGGCTTCACCCAGAGTGGGCTCAATGATACTGCGCTCTATGCGTTCGGGTGTTGACCGGCGCCCATCCCGGAGATCCCCCAGACGCTGAACTAAAACTCCTCCCCCCAGAAGATTGGCCAGTTTGGCAATATCTTTCCCATAGGTTATAGGTTCCCGAAAGGGCTCAGTAAAGGTCTTACTGACCAGCAGGGCAAAATTGGTATTCTCAGTTTTGTGTTCGGCATGACTGTGACCATTGACCGTGATTAAACCATGATTATTTTCACTAACAACCTCCCCATCGGGAGACATGCAGAAAGTACGAACCTTATCATCAAAAGTTGGAGTCCGGTATATTAATTTTGATTCATAAATTCCTTCTGTTAGATTCCGGGCAATAATATTTGAGGTCTCAACCCTTACTCCAATATCTACCGGATTAATCGACATCTCGATACCCAGTTCTCGGGCCCGTGAGGACAGCCATTCTGAATTTTCTCTGCCCGGAGCCAGTACAACATAAGAAGATTTATATTCTGTTCCCCCGGAGGTTTTAACTCCGGTTACCGAATATTCCTGATCACCGGGGCCACCATTGACGGTCAAATCAATTACCTCTTCCCGAAAGTGAATATCAACCCCTTTAGAAAGAAGGAAATCTTTCATGTTTTCTAAAACAATCTGGGTATATCCGGTACCCAGGTGCCGCAGCCGGGCGGGAATAAACTTCATTCCAGCCCGGATTGCTTTCTCTCTCATCTCTTTTTTCTTTTCCTGATTTACGCCAAAAATTCGGTCCGGGGCTCCAAATTCCTGATAAATTTCATCTGCATACCCTATATTCTCCTGAAGTGTTTTATAGCCAATATATTTATCAAGATTACCACCTATTTTGGGAGATAGTGATAATTTTCCATCACTGTAGGCTCCCGCACCTCCCCAGCCCGATACAATTGCACAGCTGGAACAGTGCTGACAGGCACCATTATTCTCTTTTTTTAATGCACATTTTCTTTCTTCCAGATCTGTTCCTTTTTCCAGAATTAAAATATCCTGAGCTCCATCCTGTTTAATAATTTCCAGGGCCGTAAAAATACCGGTTGGACCGGCTCCAACTATTATTACATCAAAATCTCTGTTCATCAAACAAAACCTCCACATAATGATACATATCTATAATAATAATAATTACTTTCCTTAAAGCTCAAAAAAATATTCTAAGTTATCCGGAACTAAAAAAATCACTGTTCCAGGCGTTCCAGAACCATCTTATAACCATCAGCACCATAATCCAGGGCCCTCTTGACCCTGCTCACGGTGGCTGTACTTACCCCTGTGTGATCAACAATTTCTTCATAGGTTGCTCCCTCACTCAGCATCCGGGCTACCTCAAGACGGCGGCTCATTTCCTGAATTTCAGCAACTGTTGCTACATCTTTGAAAAAATCATAACATTCTTCTCTTGTCTTTAGACTTAGTACAGCATCAAAAAGCTGATCGGTAAACTCATTTTTAATTGATTTGGGCATAACTTTCACTCCTTACTCCCATTCAATTGTAGCCGGTGGTTTGGAGGTAATATCATAAACAACTCTGTTGACCTGGCTGACCTCATTTACCACCCGGCACGAAATGCTTTCCAGAACTTCATACGGAAGACGGGCCCAATCCGCAGTCATGGCATCATCACTGGTCACCACCCGCAGTATTACCGGATAACCATAGGTTCTTTCATCCCCCATAACTCCCACACTGCGGAGATCAGGTAATACGGCAAAAGACTGCCATATATCCCGATATAAATCAGCCTTTTTAATCTCTTCCTGGACAACAGCATCAGCTTCCCTTAACAGGGCCAATTTTTCGGGTGTAACCTCACCAATTATCCTGATGGCCAGACCGGGACCCGGAAATGGCTGTCTCCAGACAATATCCTCCGGCAGACCCAGGACTTCACCAATCTGGCGAACTTCATCCTTAAACAGCATCCTCAGTGGTTCAACCAGCTCGAACTGCATATCATCAGGCAGACCACCCACATTATGATGGCTTTTTATCGTATCCGCATCATTTTCTCCACTTTCTATTACATCTGAATAAATAGTCCCCTGTACCAGAAACTTAGTTTTTTCCAGTTTGCCGGCTTCTTCCTCAAAAACCCTTATAAACTCATTACCTATTATTTTTCTCTTTTTTTCGGGAGCAGTTATTCCCTGCAGCTTGTCCAGAAAACGATCCCGGGCATCTACATAAACCAGAGGAATGTTAAATTGCTGTCCAAAAGCTTTCCTAACCTGGGAAGCTTCTCCCTTACGAAGCAGACCATGATCCACAAAAATACAGGTTAGCTGGTCACCAACAGCTTTATGAACCAGTGCTGAAGCAACAGAAGAATCTACCCCACCGGATAGTCCACAGATAATTTTTTCATTTCCCACCTGGTCTCTAATTTCTGACAGCTGCTGTTCAACAAAATCTTCCATGGTCCACTCTGGTTTTATTTTGCAAACTTCAAATAAGAAATTGCTGAGAATTTTTTGTCCCTGCTGAGTATGTTTTACCTCAGGATGAAATTGAACTCCATAGAGCTTTTGCTCTCTGTTATAAATAACAGCAGCCTCAGTTATATCTGTCCTGCCGGCCACAGCAAAGTCGGCCGGAACTTCTTTTATGTGATCTCCATGGCTCATCCAGACCTGGATTTCTTTTTCTATACCAGAAAACAGAGGTATATCTTCACTTTGAATTGTCAGCCTGGCCTTTCCATACTCACCCTGATGGGCTTTACGGACTTTACCCCCGGGCATCAGATCCGCCATAAGCTGCATACCATAACAAATACCCAGGACCGGTATTCCCAGATAAAAAATTTGTTTATCAACCACGGGAACATTATTACCCTCTACACTTTCCGGACCACCGGAAAGAATGATACCTTCCGGATTCATCTTTTTAATTTTATCTAATGAATAATCATAGGGCTTAACCACAGAATAAATATTACATTCTCTGACCCGGCGGGCAATAAGTTGACTGTACTGTCCACCAAAATCAAGAATCAGTATTTTCTCTTTCTGCTTTTTATCCATTAACTTCTCCTTTCTCCAGGATACAGCTTAAACGTAAGATAACTGCTGGAATAATTTAATTTGTTAAACAACTGAAACAGTAATTGCTGTATTTTTGTAACCTTTAAAAACCATAAATTATCTGCTATTCAAATAAAAATATGTAAATCTAATCCTGCTGTTCTGTACTTTTTTTGCGCAGCACCCTTTCCAGAAGCTCCCGGGTTCTGCTGGTGTTTTTTTCCAGCTCAATAAATAGATAAATCAGTTTTGAAAAAGCAAAATAGGGGATAACAAAAATAACGGCTGCAAATAAAACAGCAGTCATATACAGAGGGCTGTCTCCCGCAAACCAGAAACTAAACACCCCGGCTGCAATTAAAAACAGAAAAGAAAAAACTTTTATAAAGCCCGCCGTTATCTGGAGTGTCCTGTGTTTAGATTCCGATTTTCCGGCCGGAGTTCTCTTTGGTGCACCCCGGTCGGCAATTGAAGAAACCCTCTCATAATCCCGGGTTTGCTCTGGTTCTGTTTCTGGCTGCTGCTCTTCTTCCAGGTTGATACCCCTTTCCTCCAGGACCTCTTCTATTATACCTATTACTTCGGGTGGATAATCTTCTTTATCCTCCTGCAAAATTGTGGTCAGTTCCTCGGTGGACCGTTCGGCAATTTTTTTCTTAAATTTGCTTGGCATATTATCACCTTCAAGATTATTTAATAAATCATTAAATTACAGGATTAAGTATATCATAGTTAGACCATTATTATCAATGTCAGTCCGATGGTGGGCTGTGGCAAACTTGTTTTAAAAATTAAATTATACACTTATATAAGAAGTCGAAAATGGTTGAACACAACTAAACTATAATATATAATTGGTACAAACAATATTTTCGGGTTAAATAAATTGACCAAATTAATGTAAACCGGAAACTCACTGCCCGGTAATCCGGGAAATCAGGCACAAATCTTTTTATTCTTTTACTGCTATTATTCAGCTATAAGAACCTATAACTGTCCTAGTTATTAGAATGCAAATTGTCTTTAATAATGGTTTTACTGCTAAAAGCGTTATTTTAAGATTTTTTAACTTAAGTTTGCTTTATAACAGTAATTTTATTTCTAAAATTTAATAAAAAAGACTTAGTGCAGTGTAATCATTTTTTTATTATAAAGCCTACATAAAAATTAAATCTTATAAGGGGGAATATCAAATGATAGAACAGTTTGGCCTACCTCTGCTGTTAACCACTATCGGCGGACTGTCTACCGGACTGGGTAGTCTCGCTTCCCTGGTCTTTACCGATATAAAAAGAAATCAATTAAGTGTGGTTATGGGTTTTGCCGCCGGAGTAATGATCTATATTTCTTTTGTTGAGCTGCTGGAAGAAGCCATGGAAGCTTCAGGGTTTTTACAGGCCAATCTTGCTTTCTTTTCCGGAATTTTCTTTATGATGCTGGTTGATTTTTTAGTTCCTCACACCTATATTGCGGAAAAGATACTTCATCCTTCAGATCAGGATATGGAAATGAATGCTGAAAGTGGACCCAACAGAGAATCAGGCGACCAGCAGGAAGTACTTTCTGCCGGCCTGATGACCGCTATCGGTATTGCCCTGCACAATTTTCCGGAAGGAATAATTGTTTTTATTTCAGCTATATATGATATCAGACTGGGTATCGCCCTGACCGTGGCCATTGCTTTACATAACATCCCGGAAGGTTTTGCTATTGGTATGCCCATCTTTTATGCCACCAATAACCGCAAAAAAACCTTTGGGTATTCTCTGGCTGCCGGTCTTGCCGAACCCGTGGGCGCCCTGATTATCATGCTGCTGTTTCGCGGCCTATTAACAGAATATGTCGTCCACCTGGCTCTGGGTTTTGTGGCCGGTATTATGGTCTTTATCAGCCTGGATGAACTACTGCCCTTATCCTTTAAGGAAAGTGACCCTCACCAGGTGACTCTGGGTATTATAACCGGTATGTTAATAATGTTTATCACCCTAAACTTTGTTTAAAAATATATGATTATATGATATATTGAACATTATATGAATTAACTTAATATTTAAACTTCATTTTTGTGCTTGACAAAATTACTTATTTATGTATAATGTAAGCGAACCTTATAAGAAGAACAATAAGCCTATAAGAAAGGGTGATTAAGATGAGTAGAAAAATCAAATGCAGCTCCTGTGGCACACTTAACTTTTCCGGTGATGTGTATTGTCGTAAATGTAATGGAGCTCTTTTTGAAAGAAATGCCGTTAATGATAAAAAGGTAAGTTATCTTTATAAAGATGATGAACTTGCCTCAGAACTAAACAGAGTATCCTCATAAAAGTTAACTGACCAACTGCTAACAAAATTTCTGCACAACCAGACAGTTTTCTGCAGAAATGAATAACAGAGCCCCGGTTTAGGCCGGGGCTTTTTTTATTTTACTTTTTAAAAATAATGATCCTGATTTTTTAAACATTTTTAAATAAATTTTTTACATTTAGGACATTTGTCCTCCCCTACTCAATTCTACACTTTTTGTATCAAATATATGGGGAGGACAAATGTAATGATTGCTAATGTGGACTATTTGTACTGTTAAAGACCGGACAAATGTCCTCATTTTTCTTTTTTTAATTATAAATTTTTAATTATAACTGATATCCAGACCTCCTGTCCACCCCTGTTTAAGAGCGAGTCTGACCTGATTAAAATTCTGTAATATAAAAAGAACAAACTTGATATTCATACCATAAAAAATTAATTTAAATTAATGAGCGGCCAAAAATTCATTCATTATTTGAAGATTTTCTTCAATTAATTCCGGAATAGGCAGATCATAAGGACATCTTTCCACACACTGGCGGCAGGATGTACACTCTTCTGCTTTTACGAAAGATTTTCTGACCCATCCTTCCGGATCAGTAACCTGGTCTACCGGCATTCTATTGATAAAAGATTCAGCTCTCAGGACAGCTGAAATGGGAATATCTTCCGGGCAGGGCTGACAGTAATCACAGCGGCGGCAAAACTGAGTCCCCAGTTGTTCCTTGTCATTTGCAATAATATTTTTTTCTTCCTCTGTAAGTTCAAAATTATCATAAACAAGGGAAGTGTTTTCCTTAACTTCTTCTCTGGTCTCCATTCCAGGGTCGGGAACAACCTGCGGCTCCTGGAGCACATATTTTAGAGCAGCAGAGGCATTATTTAAACGCCCTCCGGCCAGCGGTTTCATGGCTATCATACCAACATTATTCTGTTTACAGTAATCAATTAATTTTTCTTCACACTCATTTTCTATATAATTATAGCAGAACTGTACTACTGCAAATTCCCCTGTTTTTAAAGCCTCCAGCAGTATGTCATCATTATGACCGGTTATTCCAATATAATCTATCTTACCGTCCTGCTGAGCCTGTTTTAACCCGGCCAGGGCACCACTGCTGCCCATTACATTTTTGAGATTTTCTCTGTCATTTATTCCGTGAAGCTGGTAAATGTCAACAACAGAAACCCCCAGCTTACTCAGGCTCAGATCCACATCTTCTAAAGCTCCTTTTTTGTCTTCCGCCGGAGTCTTGGTCGCTATATAAACTTTTTTCTCAATATTTTCGAGAGCCTGGCCTATTTTTTCTTCACTATCCGAATAAGCCCGGGCTGTATCAATAAAATTAATGCCCTGTTTTAGAGCCTCACGAACCACCTCTACGGCCCGGGAAGTATCGAGACGCTGAATGGGAATACCTCCAAAACCCACGGGAAATACTTCAAGACCGGTACGTCCCAGACGGCGATAATTATCTAAAGTCATATATATTCCTCCTCACTAATATTTGTTTTTGGTCGAGATTAAATCTGTTAAAAATTTTCCAATGGCCTTTACAGCTATAGCTGTGTACTTTAATTATATTTTCCTGTTTTATTAATTCTGTAAAAACATATTTTTCCCTCCCTGTCTCCTTATTAAATATCATAAAATTTTAATCTCCAGAACATTTTCAATCTCCAGATGATAGGTCTGTTCCGGCTGCGGTTCATGCTGTTTGATAATAAGAATTTTTTTCTGGGGGAGACACATTTTGATTACACCCCGCACTTTTTTCTGCTGACCATTATTAAAATAAGTCACCTCTATCCGCTTATTTTCAAACTGGGCTTTCTGCAGTTTATAATCAATTTCCCGGCGGTATTCAGGAAAAAACTCCGGTTTTTCCTGCTTTCTATCCTGCTCCTTTAATTTTTTAAGAGCCCTGCGGTGTTCGGCCAGCATCAGGGAGACCCATTTTTTATTCCCGCGGTCTTTAATCATAACTACCTCTACCTCCTGTGTAATTAATTATGATTTCAGCTTCATAAAATAAAAATTTTTTGCAGGAATCACATGTATTTTAGTTAATTGTATATTTAGAGACAAAAAATTATAATTAATAACTAACCGGTACAACCTACAAACTTTAAAGAAGGTGTATAATATGTGTGGACGTTATGCCCTGCAGTGTACAGCTGAAAAACTCAGACAAAGGTATGACCTTCCTTACGAAGCTTTTGAGGGGCTGAATTTTTCTCCTTCCGAAGAAATTTTTCCTTCCGGACAGGCCCCCGTCATTCTGCCGGAAAATCAGGAGCATACTCAAAAACGGCTTGCATTATACCACTGGGGTTTTTCTCCTTCTTTTGCCAGCAGTTTAATTATTAATGCCCGGGGAGAATCCGTTGAAAACAAACCGACGTTCCGTGATTCTTTCTACAAACGGCGCTGTCTGGTTCCGGTCACCTCTTTTTATGAATGGCAGGATACAAATAAAGGTAAAATAAAATACAAAATATCCCTAAAAAAAGAAGACCTCTTTTCACTGGCCGCTATTTATAAAGTATATCAAACCGATGACGGCAAATCCCGGCCCTCATACTGTATTATTACCACTTCTGCTGTACGGAAAATCAAACCCATTCACCCCCGAATGCCGGTAATTCTATCTCCAGCAGAAGAAAAAATATGGCTGAATCCCACCGAAAAAAATACCACCCACTTAAAAAAATGTCTGACCGGGTCCGGAAAAAAAGAATTGGTTTTACAGGCCCAATAAGCAGAGGGGCCTGTTATCTGGACTGGCGTTATTGGAATAGTGGAATAGCCCGCCTTATCCCGTCTTATCTGCGCTGGCCGCCTATAGTTTTTTTGATACGCTCTCTAACACCGCCCCCCAGCAGGCTGCGGGCAAAAAATAAAGCCCGGGGGCCAAACTTTTTTTCCAGTTCATCTTTAATTTGCCCCAGCTCAACCTGATTTATCTTCCCGGGGGCAAATAAATTCAAACGCAGAGAAGAATCTTTAACAAAATTGCCCAGAGTTACCCGCACCCGACGCACAGCCTGTCCTTCATAATTTTCTGCGAACAATTCGACACAGGTTTCATATATATCACCGGTGAGATTGGTATATTCCGGTCTCGTCTTCTGGCGGTAAAAACCCTTTTCTAATTCCCGATGACTGTAGGTAATCCCCAGGCTAACAGTTTTCCCGATCAAATTATACTCCCGGGCCCGATGGGCGGCCTGTTCACTGAGATCAAAAATCACGGTTTTAATCTCACGCGGATCTGTGTAATCCTTAAACAGAGTAATTCCTTTACCCAGATTTCGGGGCTGATGGGTGAATTTGTCTCTTACCCGTGAAAGATCAATACCCCGGGCGTGATAATAAAGCTGACTGCCCATGATCCCAAAACGCTGTTCCAGATAGGAACGGGACAGCCGGGCCAGATCCCCCACCGTCTTGACCCCACCCTGTCTAAATTTTTGGGCCAGTTTGTGGCCAATACCCCAGCATTCCTCCAGAGGTATTGGCCACAATTTGTCGGGCACATCTTCATATCTCCACTCCACAAGCCCCCTCTTTTTGCCCTCAATATCCATGGCTACTTTGGACAAAAACATGTTAGGACCCAGCCCCATACTGCAGGGCAGATCAAATTTTTCCCTAAGCGCCTGCCGTATTTGACGTGCTGTCTCCCAGCTGTCCCCCAGCCGTTCGGGAGAATTATCCAGCTGCAGCCAGGACTCATCAATAGAATATACCTGTATGGCCTCAAAGGGCACAAATTCGGTAAACAGCCGGGTTAAAGCGGTAGAAACTCGAAGGTAAACTCCCATACGTCCTTCCACCACCTTTATTTCTGAATTTTCTGGTATTTCATAAAGACGACTTCCGGTCCCCAGGTCATATTTTTCCTTTACCCGGGGTGTAGCCGCCAGTACAACAGATCCCCGGCGGCTGCGATCTCCCACAACAGCCAGGCAGGTGGTAAAGGGATCCAGACCCCGTCGAGAACATTCTATACTGGCATAAAAAGACTTCATATCCACACACAGTATGTTCTCATCGGGTAATTGGTCATAATCAATTTCTGAGACGAAAAAATCACTGATAGACATAAAAACCCCTCCAGAAAATAGCCCCGGGCTAAAAACCTGCTCTGCAGCAGCATCCTGTTATTTCAGGATTCTATTCTTCCAGCATTCTTCATTTTGGTATAATTTAATATTTGCCAGCTGCCTTTAGAGCTCCGGGGCGAACATGTATTCGATGTAAAATCATTTTACCATACACATGTTCTGGAGGTCAAGTGTTATTTTATTTTCATTTTTCACATGAGGTCCGGTCAAATATAATTTCGGCCAGAACAGGATAGTGGTCCGATATATAACCATTTTCCCGGCGGTCGGTAAGCACACCTTCCTTAAGAACCTGAACATGGTCATTCACAAAAATATAATCAATCCGGTCCTTCTGGGGATTTTCATCCAGGCCCTCAAAACCATGAAAGGTAGAATCAGGGCCGTGGGAATGATCCCGGGAGATCATCCGGCTGTCCTGCAGATTGACAGAATCCCGGCCTACCATAATTTTATAAACCCGATTCTCAGGAGGTACATTAAAATCCCCGCTGACAATTACCGGGCCCCCCTCACTGATCTTTTTAATTTTGCTTTTAAGCAGATAGGCACTCTCCCTTTGGGCTTCAGTTCCCACATGATCAAAATGGGTGTTAAAAAAATAAAATTTTTCTCCTGTTTTTTGGTCTTCAAAATTAGCCCAGGTGACTATCCGGCTGCAGACAGCATCCCAGCCTTTTTGACCGGGAACAGATGGATTTTCAGATAACCAGAAAGTATCATTTTGCTTAACTTTCAGGCACTCTTTATGGTAAAAGATAGGATTAAATTCTCCCTGTTTTTGACCATCATCCCGACCAGCTCCTAACCAGCCATAACCGGGTAATTTTTCCTGTAGATCCTGAATTTGATCAATAAGAGCCTCCTGCAGCCCGGCAGCGGTAATCTGATGAAATTTCAAAACACCGCTTACACCCTGCCGGCGTTTTTCCCAGACATGTCGGCCGGACTCCGCATAATTATTTTTAATATTAAAAGATAAAAAACGATATTTTCTGTAATCCCTCATATTTTGTCTTTCCTCCCTTTTTCCTTCCTGTGATATGTAAATGAACTTCTCTAATACCAGTGGTCTCCAAACAAAATCCTGCAGAAAGCGGATCCCCTCCCTGCAGGAATAAATACTATAATTTACAGATCCCTTACCTTAATCAAAACACTTACTTCCCTCTGCACTAAAATCAATACTTTAACCTATCAGATCAGCTTCAACCCGGGCTCAGGCCAGACCCAGCTCTTCTATGTGGCGGCCAATATGCTGCTGCAGAGCCCTGCGGTATTCCTCTTCATGCTCCCGCCAGAATTTATACAGCCGATCCCGGAACAGATAACTACCATCTTCCTTACGGGCGGTTAAAATAACTCCATAGGTAATATGAATTAACTGTCGGGCATCTTCATTATTCTGGAGATCCAAAAGTTCCCGGTCACTCAGCTGTTCCACCGAAGGTATCTGGTCCAGATCGGTGGTCACATGATAATACTGAGTGGCTTCCGCAAAATTATTCCGGGCGTATTTATGCAGTTCCCGGTATAACTCCGGATCATTTTCAGCAATAATCCAGATGGCCTCCAGCCAATTTGTTCCAGCAGTTTTAACATGAACACGCTGGTCTGTATACCGCCCAATAATAGGATAAACAGAAAATTTATCACTGCCGGAATGAATACTCAGTTTATAGCCAAATTCCTCTGCAATCTCAGCATGTACCTGAAATTCACTCTCAAATCGATCCAGATCCCCGATATAATCAATCGCTTTCTGGAACTCTCCACAGAATCTGGGGGCCAGACTGTTTATCTGCAGACCCCTTCTGTCCAGTTCAGAAGCAGTAAAATAATGGGCTTCCGGGGAAGTGGGAGTGGCAGTTTCATCTATTGACAGTTCAAAATCAATATCTCTATCCAGAAGAGCAATTGTCCGCCGGTAAATTTCTTCGGCAAAATTTAACAGCTCAAAATAAATTAAAACTATTTTCTGGAACTGCTCCCTGCTGAATTTTATCTGCTGTCCCCCGGGCAGTGCAAAGGAGTTCCCGAGATACATTTTTTCAAGCTCTCCAACAGCCTCTTTTTGACTGATGAGATCATCGTATTTTTTACTTATCTGCTGTGAATCCAGCTGTTCAATACTGTTATCGATATGTTCAGAACCATCCAGGGTAATCATGGTAAAACCTATATCCAGGGCCATATTAACCTCTTCTTCACTCTTCAGGTGATCCCCATCAGCCCCAAAACCATCCTGATAGTTTTCCTGAAAAACGGCCCAGGAAGCGGCATCAAGAACATCTTCATAAGTCCTTTCGGTCAGATCAAGTTCCCGAATAGACTGCTGGGCAAGCACCGGAGTGATATTTTTATCCCGGACTGTATCAATATGTCCCGGTGAAGCCAGACCCAGCCTGTCCCCCAGGCCCAGACTGACCCCCTGTCTGCCGATTGTTTCCGGAGCAGTAAAAGGAAAAAATTCCCTTAATATTTCAGCATTTTCATGATTGAGAGATACCATTTTAACCTTACTGCCGGCTATCTTTTTTTCCTGTCCCCGAAATTGATCAAAACAGCTGCTCTCGTTTACGATAAACAGCTTTTTTTCTTCCTTATTGTGGGCCATAAAGAACCAGGAACCAGCTCTGGACTGCAGTGAGCTCTCATATATGTCATAATCTCCGATATTTTTTTGAATATAATTCTCATTTTTCTCCGCAAGATCAATTATGAGCTTTTTGTAACCCTGCATAAAAATCCTCCTTTAAAACCATTTTTTTGGTTCTCCTCCATAACCGTTGTTAAGTTTAAGTATATGTTGCTGTCAGCTGATATGAACATTAAAAGGACTCCATCCTCGCATTGAGGAAAAGAAGACGAATAACGAAATTTCTGTTTGAACGAAGTGAGTTAAATTTAGTTTCTTCTTGACCGAAAGAGAAGATGGGAATTAGTCCTTTTCGTGAATGAAGCAATAGCAACATATATCA
>PWDW01000218.1 GCA_003553225.1 Halanaerobiaceae bacterium | reverse complement strand
TCAGAGTCTGTTCCTCACCCTGATGTATTCTTAAAGCTGTAATAAAGGTCTGAAAGGAACCATTGGTAGGAGCCCAGCCTATTTTATTCTCCCATTCCGGTTCAGTAAATTCCCATATATCGTTGGGTATTTCTTCAGCTGAGATTAGATCTGAGTTATAACTTATTACCCGGGCCCGTCCCGAAGTACCGATCCAGAAATTATCCGGTGATCGCAGTCTTGAATCCACCTTTTCATATATTTCATCAGGAATTTGCTGCAGCCGATTCTTATAAGTTAGTGCGCCCAGACCTCCGGCATCCTGGGCAAAAAATACATCAGCGGGAGTATTATCTCCTTCTTCAAGGATAGTTGAGGCCAGTTCTGCTGTTCCACCATAACGTACATCTACTTCTATACCGGTTTCTTCTGTAAATTTATCAAAAACAGGGCCGATTAAATTTTCTGATCTGCCCGAATAAACTGTAAGATTTTCGGAACCAGAATAATAGAAAAAACCAATTGCCACAATAATGATAGTCAACAGGATTAAGCTGGATATTCTTTTCTGCTGCATGTAATTTAGCACTCCTTAAATAATATATTTTGATGATAATGAAAATCACTATCATCATTATTTTATTAAAAACCTTTTTGACTGTCAATATAGATATAAGGAGGTGTAAAGCAATTAACTGGCTTTTTGGTTTATATGCTATAAAATATATAAAAATACTCAACTATATGGCAAATTAAAATTTTTGGATCATCTCCACTTCCATTGGTGAAAAATATTGATATATGTTGCTATTGCATCATTCACGAAAAGGACTAGCTCCCATCTTCTCTTTCGGTCAAGAAGAAACTAAATTTAAATCAGTTCCGACGGTCCCCAAATCCTAGTACCTGGAGCGAGACGCAGTCGTGACGAGCGGAAGGTGAAACAGAAATTTCGTTATTCGTCTTTTTTCTCTCAATGCGATGATGGAGTCCTTTGACGCGCTCGATGTGCTAATGCTGGCCCAACCATGCGTATCAAATGGAGGGGCAGCGAAATGTTCATATCAGCTGACAGCAGCATATACTTAAACTTACCAACGGTTATGGAGGAGAACCAAATTTATAATTTTGATATAAATATAATATGATTGTTCTGCAAAAAGTTAATTATATTTAATTTCAGATATAACAGGGCTGTCAGGAAAATAACAGGGCTGTCAGGAAAGGAATAATAAATTTTATATTCTTAAAATAGTATTTTTTGCAGGTGAACCATAATATTGATTATATAAAAATGGATAAACCCGGTTCCTGCTGGAAAGAACCGGGTCAAGAGTTTTAAACTGTAGTACTGCAAAAAGTCAATTTTATTTAATTTCAAAAATAGCATTACCGTTATGGGAGGAATCATAAATTGAAATATCCTAAAATAACACTTTTTACAGGATATTCATTAATATGAAATGAGACTCAAATATGAAATGGGATTCAGAAAATGGGATTCAAAAAAATTGATGAATTATATTATTTTAAACTAAACAACCCCCTGATCCAGCATAGCGTCAGCAACTTTTTCAAAAGAGGCTATGTTTGCTCCGGCCGGCAGATTTCCTTCCATATTATATTTGCGGGCTGTAGCACTGATTAATTTATAGATATCTTTCATAATTCTCTGCAGTTTTTCGTCCACCCGTTCAAAGCTCCAGGAATCCCACATTCCATTCTGAGTCATTTCCAGAGCTGAGGTAGCAACTCCACCCGCGTTGGCGGCTTTAGCCGGAGCAAAATGAATATCATGATTAACAAATAGTTCAATTGCTTCCGGGGTAGAGGGCATATTGGCCCCCTCACCGATGGCCAGAACTCCATTTTCAACAAGAGATTGAGCCGATTTTTCATCAAGCTCATTCTGGGTAGCACAGGGCAGAGCAATATCACAGTCAATAGTCCAGATCTCTGAACTTTCTGGATGATAGCTGGCCCGGGGGTGCATATCGGTGTATTCACTTATTCGGTTTCGTTTTTCTTCTTTAATTTCTTTTATTGCTGCCAGATTTATGCCTTCCGGATCATGGACAAATCCATCAGAATCACTCATGGCTGTTACTCTGGCTCCCAGCTCAAGAGCTTTTTCAGCGGCATAAATGGCGACATTTCCGGAACCTGAAATAACTATCTCCTTACCTGACAGAGAATTATCGTTGTCCTGGAGCATTTCTTCTACAATGTAAATTAAACCATAACCCGTTGCTTCAGTTCGAACCAGACTGCCTCCCCAGTCAATTCCTTTTCCGGTTAGAACACCGGCTTCAAATCTGTTGGTGATTCTTTTATACTGACCAAAAAGAAATCCGATTTCACGGCCCCCGACTCCAATATCTCCGGCAGGAATATCGGTTTTTTCTCCAATATGTCGGTACAGCTCTGTCATAAAACTCTGACAGAAGCGCATGACTTCTTCTCTTGATTTGCCTTTAGGATTAAAATCACTGCCTCCTTTTCCTCCACCAAGGGGCCGGCCCGTTAGAGCATTTTTGAAGGTCTGTTCAAATCCTAAAAATTTTATAATTCCACTATAAACTGAGGGGTGAAATCTCAGACCTCCTTTGTAGGGTCCAAGGGCACTGTTAAATTCAACTCTAAAACCCCGGTTTATTCTGGTTTGTCCCTGATCATCCATCCAGGGTACCCGAAATACGATCTGTCTTTCCGGTTCTATTAACCTTTCAACAATTCCTGCCTTCCTGTATTCAGGTTTTTTTTCCAGAACAGGCTCCAGTGTTTCCAGAACTTCTCTAACAGCCTGGTGAAATTCCTGTTCACCTTTGTTTCTTTCTCTTGTTTTTTTCATTATTTTTTCCAGATAATTGTTAATCTTAACCACTCCTTTGTGATAATTTATAACGGTTAATAATTAATTCTATTTATATTTCAAAATCCCTTTTTACATTGTGAAAATATTTCCGGTATAAATTGAGTTTTATAAAGGTTAATGTTATAATAAATACAACTAATTTTTGTTTGAGAAAAATCCTGATTAAATTTGAGGTGATTTTGGTAGATGCTTGATTTTATAAAAAGCTTTTTTGTTGATCCCAATGAAATTGAACTTGAAAAACTGGAACCCATAGTTGATGAAATAAATTCTCTTGAACCCAAAATGCAGAAGCTTTCTGATGCAGAACTGAAGGCAAAAACAGATGAATTCAAACAGCGTCTTCAGGAGGGGGAAACTCTTGATGATCTGCTGGTTGAGGCTTTTGCTGTAGTAAGAGAAGCCGCACAGCGATCTACGGAAGAAGAGTTCAGGCATTATGATGTACAGCTGATGGGCGGAGTTGTGCTCCATCAGGGGAAAATTGCTGAGATGAAAACCGGGGAAGGAAAAACTCTGGTGGCTACTTTACCTGTGTACTTAAATGCTCTTAAGGGTGAAGGAGTTCACGTCGTAACCGTAAATGATTATCTGGCAGAAAGAGATAGTGAATGGATGGGCCAGATATATAGATTTTTGGGTCTGTCTGTAGGTGTTATACTCAATGGGATGCCGGTTGCTCAAAGAAGAGAGGCCTATAAATGTGATGTAACATATGGTACAAATAATGAGTTTGGTTTTGACTATCTCCGCGATAATATGAGCAATGATCCGGAAGAAATAGTTCAGAGGAAACACCCATATGCTATTCTGGATGAAGTGGATAGTATTTTAATTGATGAAGCTAGAACACCCCTTATAATATCGGGTCCGGTGAAAGAATCAACTCAGAAATATAGAAAATTAAACCGTATTATCCCAAAGCTGGTAAAAGATCGTGATTTTGAAGTAGAAGAAAAAAATAATATTGTGAACTTAACAGAAGAAGGAGTCAGCAGAGTAGAAAATCTTCTGGATATCGATAATCTTTATGATGATGTAAATATACAGCTTAATCACCGTCTTAAACAGGCTCTTAAGGCCCATAGTCTATTCAAAAAGGATCGAGATTATATTGTCAAAAATGGTGAGGTCAAAATAGTTGATGAATTTACCGGCCGGGTAATGGAAGGACGCCGTTTTAGTGAAGGTCTGCACCAGGCTATTGAGGCCAAAGAAGGGGTAAAGGTTAAAAAAGGAAGTCAGACATTTGCCAAGATTACCCAGCAGAATTATTTTAGAATGTATGATAAGCTGGCCGGGATGACAGGTACAGCTAAAACAGAAGAAGAAGAATTTATCAGCATCTATGATATGGAAGTAATTGTCATCCCCACCAATGTTCCTTTGAATAGAAAAAAATTACCGGATAGAGTTTATGTAGATGAGGATACCAAATTCAGGGCAGTTGTGGATGATATAGAAAAAAGATATGAAAAAGGGCAGCCTGTACTTGTGGGGACGGTGGATATTGATAAGTCTGAAGATTTAAGTCACAGGCTGAAACGAAAGAACATCCCTCATGAAGTTTTAAATGCTAAAAACCACCGCAGAGAGGCAGAGATAATTAAAAAAGCTGGTGAGAAAGGCAGTGTTACCATTGCTACCAATATGGCCGGCCGGGGTACAGACATCGTGCTGGGTGAAGGAGTTAAAGAGCTGGGAGGGCTGCATGTTTTAGGTACTGAAAGGCATGAAAGCCGCAGAATTGATAATCAGCTGCGTGGTCGATCAGGACGTCAGGGAGATCCCGGTTCATCTCAGTTTTATGTCTCCCTGGAGGATGACCTGCTGCGTCTCTTTGGTTCTGATAATCTCAGCGGACTTTTGGATAAAATAGGAGTAGATGAGGATCAGCCCATTGAACACAAAATGGTCACTAAATCTATTGAAAGAGCTCAGAAAAAGGTAGAGAGCAGAAATTTCGAAATGAGAAAAACAGTACTGGAATATGATGATGTCTTGAATGAACAGCGAGAAGTTATCTATGGGCAGAGACAGAAGGTGGTTTTTGCCGAGGATCTCAAAGAAATTATATTGAATATGATTAATAAAGCGATATCTGATCTTATTGATATGTATTTATCAGAGGAGATTCATTCTGCTGAATGGGATTATGAAGGGCTTATCACTCATCTGGATCAGTTTAATTTTCATGAAGAACCTGAATTAGATGAAATTGAAGAGCTCCAAAAAGAGGAGCTTGAGAATTATCTCAAAGATCTGGCCCGGGAGACATATTCCAAAAAAGAAAAAAAGCTGGGGTCTGATCTAATGAATAAACTGGCTCGGCGTTTGTCCCTTAGAATTATTGACCGCAAATGGATGTCCCATCTGGATAATATGGAACAGCTGCGCCAGGGTATTGGGCTGAGGGCCTATGGTCAAAAAGATCCTTTAACTGAATATAAATTTGAATCATTTGATATGTTTAAGGAGATGACGGATTCTATTAGAGAAGATATTGTTAAAACACTCTTCCGGGTTCAGGTTACGGGTGAGAATGTTTCTTTAGATTCCACAGATGATAAACGTTTAAATTTCAAAAAACAGCAGTTAAATTCTGTACTAAACAATAAAAAACAGAAAGAAAATAGACAGTCCGGACAGCGCAATACTCAAAAACAACAGACCCAGCAAACTGTCGTTAAACCGGAAGAACCAGGCCGTAATGATCCCTGTCCCTGTGGAAGTGGGAAAAAATATAAAAGGTGCTGTGGGAGGTAATAAATATGAGAGACTATAATTATAAAAATAAGATTCAAAAATTAAAAGAGAGGTTTTTTGAATTGAGGGATTTACTTTGACAGGTCTCATCTGCGTGAGATGAGGGAAGAGATAGAAGAGGAAATGTCAAGTTCTGATTTTTGGGAAGACAGTTCAGCAGCCCAAAAAACAGCTCAGAAACTGGATAAAGTAAAAAGTCGTCTTCAGTTTCTGGATAATATAGAGGAACAAATAGAAGAGCTGGAGGTATATGTTGATTTAAATTCTGAAGACGGTGAACAATTAGATGATGAAATAAATAATATTGTTTCAGATATAAGTGACAGCATGGAACGGATGGAATTAAAAATCCGCTTAAATGGTGAATATGATGTAAACAATGCCGTTCTTTCCATTAATCCCGGAGCAGGAGGAACTGAATCACAGGATTGGGCTGAAATGCTGCTGCGGATGTATACCCGCTGGGCAGAAAAAGAGAATTATGATATGGAAACCATTAATTTACAGCCCGGAGAAGAAGCGGGCATAAAAAATGCTACTCTGCTTATAAAAGGGGAATATGTTTTTGGTTATTTGAAAGGTGAACGGGGAGTACACCGTCTGGTTAGAATCTCTCCTTTTGATTCTTCGAGCCGGCGCCATACTTCATTTGCTTCAGTTGATGTTTTGCCAGAGATAGATGATGAAATTGATATTGAGCTTGATGATTCAGATTTGAAGGTTGAAACCTACCGGGCCAGTGGGGCCGGAGGCCAGCATGTAAATAAAACTGAGTCTGCCGTACGGATAACTCATCTGCCCACCGGAACTGTTGTTCAATGTCAGAATGAAAGATCCCAGCATAAGAATCGGAGTACTGCTCTAAAAATATTAAAGTCAAGACTGCTGGAAATGAAAAAAGAAGCTAAAGCAGACAAAATAGATGAACTCCGTGGGGAGCACAAAGAGATAGCCTGGGGTAATCAAATTCGGTCCTATGTTTTACACCCCTATAAAAAAATAAAGGATCATCGGACAGAGATTGAGGAAGGAAATGTGGATAAAGTGCTAGATGGTTATCTGGACGAATTTATTGAAGCCTATTTAAAACATGAAGGGAAGAACGATGATGAGTGAGGGTAAAAGAAAAATATTATTTAGTATTATAGTACTGATTTTTTTTATTTTTATTTTTTTCCAGTATGTAACTCCTTACTTGATTTCTTTACAGATTGAAAGAGATATGATGGCCAGTACCGAACAAATAGAGAATCTTGAAGTAAAAGTTGATTCTTTTCCCCCCTGGAAATACTTCTATTCCCGAATAGATTATCTGCTGCTAAAAGCTGATATAATAGAAATAGACGGTCTTTTATTGGAAGATCTGGAGGCAGAATATGAAAATGTGGTATTAGAAGAAGATCGGATAAAAGGACAAAATACAGATTTGACATTAACTATTACCGAAGAACAACTGAATAAATATCTTCAGCAAATATATCCCCGGCTGAGAAATATAAATATAACTCTGCAGTCCGGGGAGGTTTTTGTAGATGGTTTTATAACTATCTCAGATACAGAGATTAATATCAGTCTCCAGCTGGAAATTGTTATTAGGGAGAGAACCAGGATTTTGTTTATACCCCAAAATATAAAAGTTGAAGAATTGACTATTCCCCAATTTTTTGTGGAGGGGTTTTTGGAAGAGGAAGATTTTAGTTTTAGTTTTGACCTCAAGAGATTAAATTTTCCTCTTAATCCTGAAAGAACCCTAATAACAGATGGTAAACTGTTTCTGATTAGTGGAAGATTTTCAGAAAGGATTGAGTAATACATATGGGGAAAAAATATCTGTGGATTATTTTTATACTGACTATTATAGTTTCTGTTATAGCTTTGATACCCCGCTATCAAAGTGAAAAAGAGAATGACAGAGTTAGTTTGATGCTGGAAAGCAGAAGTGTTTCTTATCTGGAAGAAAATATCTCCGATGCCGAGAATGATTTGCTGGATAAAATAAAAAACAGTGGTATAAGCAAAATTGCAGTACATAAAAAAGAATTAGAAAATATTATGAAGCGGGATGGTGTTTTCTTTTTTTCTGGCTCTGAATTACAGAAAATAGAAATGCTGGGGCTGGATAGTGTGTTTCCGGTTCATGATTTTTCCTTTAACACTCGTTCCGGTTTTATTTATTTACCGGAAGGTCAAAATATTGAGTATTTTCGAGATAATCTTGATATGTGGAAAAAAAAGTTAAATGCTCCCGGGCTCCGCATTGAACCAACAGGTGATATAGGCTATGTCATTTTTTTTCCGGAATGGGAAAAAGATTATGTTGAGCTGAAGGGTTTTGATTTAAACAGGGTACAAAAATATACAGAAAACGGTTTTGCTGTAGTACCTGTGTTTACTGATCCTGTTCTGGAAAGCGATTTTTTTAGAACTTTTGTTGAGGATTTTTCTGCGGGATTATTTATGTTTACTGAAACCAGAGACAGTAATTATGACAGCAGCAGTGAGGCTGTGTTATCAAATACTGCCGATTTCATGAACAGGTTTTCTGTAACTCTGGCCTATATCGAACCCTTTTTAACGGGTCAGAAATTTTCCCGCAATCTGGCAGAAAAAATTGATTATAATTTGGTAAGAACCCATATATTACATGAGGGGGAAATGGAGAGATATAATCATACCACATTAACATCCCGCTATATCCGGGCTGTCAGAGAAAGAAATTCCCGTTTACTATATATAAGAGCTTTTAGAAATGAAAACACATTAAATTCAGGTGAGCTCTTGAGCAGAAATGAAAAATTATGGGAAACAATGGTCAATGAAATAAACAAAACCAGCTATGAAGTAAATGGAATCCAGGCTTTTAGATCTTTTTATGGTTCTACTTTTCTGTTATTTTTAATTTTCCTGCTGGTAACAGTGTTAATTACGTATTTTACTGATAATTACTCCAGCAGGAAATTTTCTCAAACAACAAAAATAAGTTTTGTATTATTGGCTGTTTTATTTTTTGCTGCTCTGCTGCTGCTGGGGCAGGTAATGCTTTTAAGACAGATGACAGCCCTGATGGTGAGCATTTTTCTTCCTATATTTTTGATGTTTAATCTGTTTTCAGGTTCGGGGAAACTGACCTATATAAAAGCAGGATTTTCTTTTCTGGGTGCCGGGATTATCACTGCTGCCTGTCTCAATCATATATCTTTTTCCCAGCAGATAATGGTTTTCCGGGGGGTTAAATTGTCTTTTGTACTTCCTGTTATCCTGATAGGAATATTTGCTTTTAAAGAATATTCTGCTGAAAGTGATTTTAATTTAAAAAGTTTGCTTGATTTTCAGCCCAGAGTTAAACATTTTTTGGCTGCTGGATTGCTCTTTGTAATTGGGGTAATTTTTATCCTTAGAACCGGTAATTTCCCTTTAATTTCAGTTCCCGCGGTAGAGATAAGATTACGGGAGCTTCTGGAAAATGTTTTTGTTATCCGTCCCCGTTTCAAAGAAATATTTATTGGATATCCGGCCCTGGTTCTGGCCCTGGGGCTTAAAGACAAAATGCAATTTTCAGGATATTATTACCTGCTGTTGACTGCAGCTTCTTTAGTGCCTATAAATATTGTTAATTCATTTACTCATATACATACTCCTCTGCTTGTTTCTTTACATAGAACTATTAATGGCTTTATTGTCGGTACGATTTGTGGTTTGCTCCTTCTGGCAGTGGTAAATATTTTAAGATATTTATCCGGTATTATTTCTGCGGGGAGCTGATCTGTCGATGAAAAAAATTACAATTTCAGGTTATTATGGTTTTGGCAATCTTGGGGATGAAGCCATTTTAGCCGGTATGATACATAGCTTTAAAAAGATTGAAGAGGATCTGGATATTACTGTGCTGTCATCCAATCCTGAATATACAACCCGTCTTTTTGAGGTTAATGCTGTTTCTCGGACCAGTGTAAAAAAACTGCTGCAGGCTGTATACAGCTGTGATCTTTTCATCAGTGGGGGAGGAAGTTTATTACAGGATATTACGGGGGGCAAAACAATCCCTTTTTATTTATTTCCGATTTTTTTAGCCCAGATGATGGGCAAAGCTACAGCTGTATATGCTCAGGGAGTGGGTCCGATAGAAAGGTCAATTAACAAGAGAATGTTAAAAAAAGTGGGCCAAAAGCTGGATTTTGTTTCTTTGAGAGATTTATATTCGATAAATTTAATTCGTGAGCTGGGGCTGAATAGAAAAATAAATAGAACAGCTGACCCTGTCTTTTCTCTTACAGATAGTTATCTGCCGGAAATTAATTTCAGAAAAGAATTTGGTCTGACTTCTCAGCGAAAAATTATTGGGGTTTCTGTACGCCCCTGGAAGGAGCAGGAGTATATTCCTGAATTGGCAAAAGGAGTACAGAAACTGGCCGAGCAAACAGAGGCCTTAATTGTTATAGTTCCCTTGAATTATTCTAAAGACAGGTCTGCTTCCGAAAAATTGGCCTCACTGCTGGAGACAGATAATATGTTACTTCCGGAAATAAAGAAGCCGGAGACCATGATTTCTTTTTTCTCTGTTCTTGATTTTTTAGTGGGTGTTAGACTTCATTCTCTTATTTTTGCCGCTTTTAATCACGTACCTTTTTTTGGGGTGAGCTATGATCCCAAAGTAGAAGCATTTGTAGATAAATTTAATCAGGGAGATTTTGTTACCATTTCGGCTTTGCCCGGTGGTGCAGATTTAGGTATCAGATTAAGCAGGGCCTGGCAAAAGAGAACTATGTTCAAAAGCGAGCTGCAGAACAGTACCCAGAAGTTTAAAAAACTAAATGAAAAAAATTCCCTTCAGGTTCTTAATTTAATTTAAAGGTGACCTTTATATGATGGACAAAATTGATATTTTAAATATAAAAATTGATAGAGTAGATATCCAGGAGGCTGAAAATAGAGTTCGGGATTTTATAGAATCCGGGAAAAACAGTCATATAGTGGTGACCCCTAATTCTGAAATGGTGGTACGGGCTCAGAGTGATAGTGAATTAGCTGCTGTACTGAACAATGCTGACCTGGCTGTGCCCGATGGGGCGGGTATTGTTCTCGCTTCCCGTTTGTTATCGGATAAAAAATTAACTCAGAGGGTCGCAGGTTTTGATCTGATGGAAAGATTATTTTCTACAGCGGTAAATGAAGGTTATAGTATATATTTATTAGGAGGTGAACCGGGAATTGCCGATCGGGCCAGTGCTGCTATTAGAAATGATTTTCCCGGTATTGAAATTTGCGGATTTCACCATGGATACCTTGATCAGCAGGAACAACAAGCTGTTATAAAAGATATTAACAGCTACCAGCCGGATTTGCTTTTTGTGGGGATGGGAGTCCCATTACAGGAAAAGTTTCTCCAAAAAAATAAAAATGATCTGGCTGTGGGAATAGGGATGACTGTCGGAGGAAGTTTCGATGTGCTGGCCGGTAAAACAGAAAGGGCTCCTGTCTGGATGCAGAAGGCTTATCTGGAATGGCTGTTTCGGCTGCTTAAGGAACCATCCCGGCTGAGCAGGATGATTGCCCTCCCTCATTTTGTGTTAATGGTATTTCGAGAATTTTTATTTAATAATAAAAACTAATTAAAATATAATCTTTTAAATAAAGGTATGGATAATATAATCAAGAAAAAATAAAGTAGAAGATTGAAGACTAATGTGTTTTTGATTAATATTTGTTAATATTTATTTATATTTAAGAATTTCTTTTTAGATCTTTTTAGATCATATTTAATATTAATTTCAGGAGTGATAAAGATGAATTATTTCAATAAAAGGAAAATTATATTTACTATACTGTCCATAACTCTCTTTGTTTTACCGGGGCTTTTACTGTCTTCCGGAAATGTGTATGGTCAAAATTTTAATTTGTTTTTACAGGAAGAGGAGCTTGATTCAGAATATCTGGATAAACTGAATCAGGTTATTGCAATGATTGATGCTTATTATGTGGAGGAAAAAAGCACCGAAGAGTTAATTGAAAATGCAATCCAGGGTATGGTTGGTAATCTTGATGAATACTCTCATTATCTAACAGAGCAGGAGTTTGAGGAACAGCAGTTTCAGATGGAAGGAGAGTATGGTGGTATTGGTCTTAGAGTACTAACTATTGATGAGGAATTGACTATAGTTGCTCCTATTCCCGGAACTCCGGGTGAAAGGGCCGGTCTTCAGTCTGGAGATATTATTCTGGAGGTTAATGGGAAACCGACTTCGGAGATGAGTCAGGAGCGGGCAGTAGATTTAATGAGGGGGGAAGAGGGTACCTCTGTTGAACTGCTGATTGGTCGTGAAGATAAAGACCCTTTTAGTGTAGAAATTATTAGAGAGAGAATAGAAATTCCCTATGTAACCGGAGAGATGGAAACTGACAGAATAGGCTATATTTCAATTACTCAGTTCATGGATGAGGTGGGCTTAAAACTGGAAAATAAAATAAAAGAACTGGATGATGAGGGAGCAGAGGCTCTTATACTCGATCTGAGAAATAACCCGGGAGGGCTGCTTCCAGAGGCGATTAATTCTGCCAGTAATTTTATTGAAGAAGGTGAACTGCTGACCGTTAAGAGCAGGATGGGTGAAGAATCCTGGTATGCCAGTGATGATATTCAGTCCGTTGATCTTCCACTTGTTGTTTTGATAAATAAAGGCAGTGCCAGTGGTTCTGAAATTGTTGCCGGAGCTCTTCAGGATTATGAAAGAGCAAAACTGGTGGGAACCACCACTTTTGGCAAAGGAAGTGTTCAGACCCTGCTGCCTCTGGATGATGGTACAGCTATAAAGCTGACCACCGCCAACTTTTATCTGCCATCAGGAGTGAATATTTACGAACAGGGAGTTAATCCTGATGTAAAAGTAGAACTGGATGTTCCCGAGGAAGACGAAATCATACCTGAAGAAAATGATGTTGAAGATAAACAGCTGCAGAAGGCGGTTGAAATTCTGGAACAGGAATATCTGAAATAAAATGCAAAAGAGGTTTAAATATGACCGGAAATAATAGAGTAAAATCAGTTGTAAAAGCCATGAAAATATATGAGCAGCTTGTCAGCAGTCCGGACCCGATAACTCTCAGCAGAATAAGTAAAAAGGTTAACCTGAATATCAGTACTGTGCACCGTCTGTTAAATACCCTGCTGGATCTGGGTTATGTGGATCAGAATGAGGAGGGCCATTACCGTTTGGGAATTCGCTCCTATAAACTGGCAGATAATATAGAAAACAGCTTTGATATGAAACAGATTGTCCACCCCTATTTAAAAGAAATAGCTGCCAGCTGTAATGAAACATCCAATCTGGTAATCCTGGAGGATTTTCAGGTGGTGTATGTAGATCAGGTACAGTCCACAAATATGATTCGGATGTTCGCCGGTATTGGCAGCAGAGGAGAGGCTTATTGCACAGGGGCCGGTAAGGTGCTTTTAGCTCATCTGGAAGAACAGCAGCTGGAACATTATTTACAGGAGACGGAATTTAAAGCATTTACTAAAAATACTATTACTGATCCCGAAACACTGCATCGAGAACTGAAACAGATCCAAAAAAAGGGGTATGCCCTGGATATGGAAGAAAAAGAGAAAGGAGTGCGCTGTGCGGCGGCACCTATTTTGGGAAAAGATGAAGTTATTGAAGGAGCAATCAGTGTTTCCGGTCCCTGTGCCCGTATTACAGAAGATTATCTAAAGCAGACTCTGGTTCCTCTTGTTTGTGAGAAGGCAGGAGAAGTAACGGCTCATCTGCAGGAGGATCCTTTTACTTAAATATGGATCATCTTCACTTCTGCTGGTGAAAAATATTGATATTAAAGAAATTTTGCCTTGAAAAATTATAGTATATCCTATATAATTTGTAGAAGAATAAATTTTTTTATTATATATTTTAAAAACAAAATAATATATTTTGCTCATATTTAGTTCTATGATGACCAGGTGCCTTAAATAATTATTCAGCAAGGTTTAATAATTTTACAGCAAGGGAGGAGGAGTTATTATTAAAAAGGCACATTTAATTTTAGAAGATGGAAAGATATTTTCGGGGACAGTATTTGCCGGTAAAGGTAAGAAAACGAGCGGAGAAGTTGTTTTTAATACCAGTATGACCGGTTATCAGGAAATAATTACTGACCCTTCTTACTGGGGACAGATAGTTACAATGACCTACCCACTGATCGGGAATTATGGTGTGAATCCAGAAGACAGCCAGTCTTCTGCCCCCTGTGTAGAAGGCTTTATTGTTCGGGAATACTGCAATTATCCTCAGAACTGGCGCAGCAAAGAATCTTTAAAAAGCTTTTTAGATCGGAATGAAATCATTGGTATTGAGGGGATTGATACCCGGGCTTTAACCCGACATATTCGCCGGGATGGTGCCATGAAAGGCATAATTACTGTGGGTGAAAAAATCGACAGCACCACTATGAAGAAAAAAGCCCAGCAGCTGCCCGGCCTGAAAGGAAGAGATATGGTACAGCATGTTACCTGTGAGCAGGAATATGAGTGGAATGAGCAGGGTAAGTATCATGTTGTGGTAATTGATTTTGGATGTAAAAAGTCAATTATGGAGATGCTGGTTGAATCCGACTGCAGAGTAACTGTGGTTCCGGCCTCCACTTCAGCAGAAGCCATTTTAAGGAAGGATCCCGATGGAGTTTTTCTATCCAATGGTCCCGGAGATCCGGCCGGTGTTAGCTATGGTGTGGAAACGGTAAAAGAACTGCTGGGGAAAAAACCAATTTTCGGAATATGTTTTGGACAGCAGATACTGGGTCGGGCCCTTGGACTTGATACGTATAAGCTGAAATTTGGACATCGAGGGGCCAATCATCCGGTAAAAAATCTAGACACTGGACAGGTTGAAATTACAGTACAAAATCACGGTTTTGGAGTGGTCTTTCCCGATGAAGAAAGAAAAAGACAGGATGATGGCTATCTAAAAGACCTGGAGATAACACACGTCAATTTAAATGATGATTCTCTGGAGGGTTTTCGCCACCGGGATTTAAAATGTATGACAGTTCAATATCACCCTGAAGCAGCGGCCGGGCCTCGAGATTCCCGCTATATTTTTAAAGAATTTGTGGAATTGATGGCCTGAATTTTTTTTGCCAAAAATTAATAAGGAGGTATAGGGATGCCCAAAAGAACTGACCTGGAAAAAATATTAATTATTGGTTCCGGGCCTATTGTTATCGGCCAGGCCTGTGAATTTGATTATTCCGGTTCTCAGGCCTGTAAAGCTTTACGGCAGGAAGGATATGAAGTTGTATTATTAAACAGCAATCCGGCCACAATTATGACTGATCCTGAAATGGCGGATCGAACATACATTGAACCGCTTGAACCTGAGATTGTGGAAAAGATAATAAAAAAAGAAGAGCCTGATGCCCTGCTGCCCACTCTGGGTGGACAGACCGGGCTTAATCTTGCTTCTGATCTTTCCAAATCGGGAGTATTAAAGGATAATGACGTAGAATTGATTGGAGCCAACTTTGATGCCATTCAGACTACTGAAGATCGCCAGCAGTTTAAAGATGTGATGCGGGAGATAGAGGTCGGTGTTCTAAAAAGTGCCCATATTAACACAGTAGAAGGAGCAATCTCTTTTTCAAAAGAAGTGGGTTTTCCGCTGATCATAAGACCATCTTTTACTCTGGGAGGTTCAGGAGGAGGAATTGCCTATAATGTTGAAGAGCTGGAAGAGATTGCCGATAATGGAATTTCTCAGAGTCCCACCAACCAGATACTGGTAGAGGAGTCTGTAATTGGCTGGAAAGAAATTGAACTGGAGCTCATGAGAGACAAAAATGACAATGTGGTCATTGTTTGTTCTATGGAAAATGTGGATCCCATGGGTGTTCACACCGGGGACAGTATTACTGTGGCTCCGGTGCAGACTTTAACCGATAGGGAATATCAGCAGATGCGTGATGAAGCACTAAGGATAATCAGAAAAGTTGGTGTGGAGACCGGGGGATCCAATATACAGTTTGCCATTAATCCGGAAAATGGACGCCGGGTGGTGGTGGAAATGAACCCCCGGGTTTCCAGATCTTCAGCTCTGGCTTCCAAAGCCACCGGTTTTCCAATTGCCAAGATTGCGGCCAAACTGGCGGTGGGCTATACATTAGATGAGCTGCCCAATGATATTACAAAAGAGACTCCGGCCTGTTTTGAACCGGCTATTGACTACTGTGTGACCAAGGTTCCGCGCTGGGATTTTGATAAATTTATGGGAGTTGATGATACATTAACAACTCAGATGAAGGCGGTCGGAGAAGTCATGGGTATTGGCCGGACGTTTAAGGAATCATATCAGAAAGCACTGCGCTCACTGGAGCAGGGGCGATTTGGCTGGGGTGCAGATGGAAAAGATGATTACAGTTATGAAGAATTAATTGCTGCCCGTGATTCTGAGGGAGGAAATGAAGAACTGGAAGAAGAGATAAAATCAAAATTATCTATTCCCAATGTAGAACGGGTATTTTATATAAGATATGCAATGCTAATGGGTATGAATATAGAGGATATATATGAAGCCACCAAGATAGATAAGTGGTTTTTATATAATATGAAAGAAATTCTGGATATGGAGCTTGAACTCAGAGATCAGGAAGAGATAGATTCTGATTTCCTCTTCAGAGCCAAACAGTATGGTTTTTCGGACAGACAGCTGGCCCATATTCTTAAATGTGAGGAAGATGATATACGCAATCTCAGAGAAAGGCTGGGAATTGATCCGGTTTATAAACTGGTTGACACCTGTGCCGCCGAATTTAAGGCCTATACTCCGTATTTTTACTCCACCTATGAATCTGAAGAGGAAGTTCGAACTTCAGATAAGAAAAAGGTCATGGTGCTGGGTGGTGGTCCCAACCGGATAGGACAGGGCATTGAGTTTGATTACTGCTGTGTACAGGCGGCTTATGCCCTGGAGGAAGAAGATGTTGAAGTAATTATGGTCAACTGCAACCCGGAAACGGTGAGTACTGATTATGATACCTCTGATAGACTTTATTTTGAGCCTCTAACCCTGGAGAATGTACTTGATATCTGCAGCAAGGAGGACCCGGATGGGGTGATCCTGCAGTTTGGAGGGCAAACTCCTTTAAAACTGGCCAATAAGCTGAAAGAGGAAGGGGTTAAGATTCTGGGGACCTCTCCTTCCAGTATTGATCTGGCAGAAGACCGGGAGAAATTTTCCGGAATTGTGGAGAAGCTTTCTTTAAGTCAGCCCCAAAATGGTATCGGTCAGTCTTTTGAATCAGCCCGCACAATTGCCCGGGATATTGGCTATCCGGTACTGGTCCGTCCTTCTTATGTTCTGGGGGGTAGGGCTATGGAAGTAGTTTATGATGATGAGTCTCTCCAGGACTATATGGAAAGGGCGGTTAATGTATCACCCCAGCATCCGGTACTGATAGATAAATTTTTAGAAGATGCCATTGAGGTTGATGTGGACGCTATTTCTGATGGCGAAAAATGTGTTGTGGGTGGAGTGATGGAACATATTGAAATGGCAGGTGTTCATTCCGGTGATAGTGCCTGTGCTCTGCCGCCTTACAGCCTTTCTGATGAGGTTATTGAGAAGATATCTGATCAGACTCAGAAACTTGCAGCTGAGCTGAATGTGGTGGGTTTGATCAATATTCAGTTTGCAGTTAAAGAGGAAGAGGTGTACCTGCTGGAAGTTAATCCCCGTGCTTCACGAACTATTCCCTTTGTCAGTAAAACGAAAGGATTCTCCCTGGCCAAACTGGCTACAAAAACCATGCTGGGTATGAGCCTGGAAGAATTGAATTTTACCGAGACTACAGACCCGGACTATATCTCCGTAAAAGAAGCTGTATTCCCCTTTATAAAATTCCCCGGGGTGGATATAATACTGGGTCCGGAAATGAGATCAACCGGAGAGGTAATGGGTATTGATGAAAGTTTTGGTCTGGCTTTTGCAAAGTCACAGATGTCAGCAGGAGATCCTTTACCTCTCGAAGGAACCGTGCTTTTAACAGTAGCCGACAGAGATAAACCCAAAGTTGTTGAAGTTGCCCGCAAATTTAGAGAACTCGGTTTTAATCTTATGGCTACGGCCGGTACAGCAGAATATCTTCGCGAGCGAGATATTGAAATAGAACAGGTTTATAAAATAGATCAGGGCCGCCCGGATATAATAGACCATATTAAAAATGGGAATATACATTTTATAGTTAATCGACCCCAGGGTAAAGGTCCCAAGTTTGATGAATACAAAATGAGAAGACAGGCTCTGCTCCGGAAAGTTCCTATTGCCACCACAATTCAGGGAGCAGAAGCTGCCGTACAGGGAATTGGAAAAATGCGCAGCAATAATCTGGATGTCAAACCAATTCAGGATTATCACAAAAATGTCTAAAAAATAAAAGGATAAGCTTCCTGCCGGATATGTTAAATTGAACTTAAAAATAAAAACAGTTTCCCAGGAGTTCGGGGTCTTTAAAAACCCCGGACTTTTTTGCTGTTTTAAAAAATAAAAAAGGGCGGGGGTAACAACAGGATACCGCAAATGTTTGTTCAGTTAATAAGGAGTTATACTTTAAATTAATAATAATTATTGATATAATATAATAGCCCAAAAAGAAAAATGAAAAAATATGATATAATATGTAAAGATGAGATAGGAAGATTTTAAAAGCTGTTTTCAAAAATAGCAGATAAAAAGAAACAGGATACTTTTATAAAAATCAGTTAGAAAACTGGGAGGTTAAATACGGCAATGGGAGATTTTGAACTGGTTGCTCCTTATGATCCTGCGGGAGATCAGCCCCAGGCTATTAAAGAGTTGACCACCGGGATCCAGAAAAATCACCGGCATCAGACTCTGCTGGGAGCTACCGGAACGGGTAAAACCTATACAATGGCTGCGGTGGTGGAAAATGTGCAGAAGCCGACCCTGGTTATAGCTCACAATAAGACACTGGCCGCTCAGCTGTGTAATGAATTTAAGGAATATTTTCCGCATAATGCGGTTGAATACTTTGTTAGTTATTATGATTACTACCAGCCCGAGGCTTATGTGCCTCAGACTGATACCTATATAGAAAAAGATTCTTCGATGAATGAAGATATAGACAAACTTCGTCTTTCGGCCACCAGGTCTTTATTTGAAAGAAAGGATGTTTTAATTGTGGCCAGTGTGTCCTGTATCTATGGTCTGGGTTCACCGGAGGATTATATGGATCTGTCCTGCAGTCTAAAAGTTGGTATGATAAGAGAAAGAGATGAAATTTTACGTGAACTAACCCTGCTGCAGTACAGCAGAAATGATATGGATTTAAGCCGGGGTCATTTTCGAGTAAAGGGAGATGTGCTGGAAATTTATCCCTCCTATGAAGACTATGCCCTGCGGGTTGAGCTGTTTGGAGATGAAATTGAACGTATTTCCCGGATAAATACTGTTACCGGGGAAGTGAAGGCCGATATGCAGGAGGTTACTATTTACCCGGCCAGCCACTTTGTAACCCCGGAGGAGAAAACCAAAAGAGCTGTAAAAAGCATCAAACAGGAGCTGGAAGAGAGATTAAAAGAGCTAAAAGAACAGAACAAACTGGTGGAAGCCCAGCGTCTGGAACAGAGAACTCGATATGATCTCGAGATGCTTGAACAGATGGGTTTTTGTTCGGGAATTGAAAATTATTCCCGTCACTTAGACGGACGTCCTCCGGGCTCCCGGCCCAATACACTGCTGGATTATTTCCCGGATGATTTTTTGGTGATAATTGATGAATCACATATGACAATACCACAGATCGGAGGGATGTTTTCCGGAGACCGTTCCCGGAAGGAAAAACTGGTGGAATACGGTTTTCGACTGCCTTCTGCTCTGGATAACCGACCCTTAAATTTTGAGGAATTTGAAAGTCTTGTACCTCAGGCGGTTTATGTTTCGGCCACTCCCGGTCCTTATGAAGAGGAACACAGCCAGCAGGTGGTAGAACAGATAATTCGGCCCACCGGTCTGGTGGATCCGGAGATTGAAGTACGCCCCATTGAAAATCAGATTGATGATTTGCTGGAAGAGATCCGCTTTGTGGTAGAAGAGAGAGGTGATCGGGTACTGGTTACCACTCTTACCAAAAGAATGGCTGAGGATCTGACCGAATATCTGGCTGAGACCGGAATTCAGGTTCGGTATCTGCATTCCGAAATTGATACCCTGGAGAGATCGGAGATAATCCGCGATCTGCGTCTGGGTGAATTCGATGTACTGGTGGGTATCAACCTCCTGAGAGAGGGGCTGGATATACCGGAAGTTTCTTTTATTGGAATTCTGGATGCCGATAAAGAAGGTTTTCTTCGTTCCGAAAGGCCCCTGATCCAGACAGTTGGCCGGGCTGCGCGTAATAAAAATGGTAAAGTTGTTATGTATGCTGATAAAATTACTGATTCTATGAAAAATGCTATTGAGGAGACCAATCGACGCCGTAGAATACAGCAGGAATTTAATGAAAAACATGATATTGAACCTAAAACCATCAAAAAGCCGGTGCGTGAGGTGGTTCGTCCAGTAGAAATGGTGGTTGCAGAAGACCCGGGAGCTGATTATTCAGCAGCTGAGGGTGATCAAAAAGAAAACCTGAAGGATCTGTCCCCCCGGGAGCTCAGAAATAGAATACTGGATCTGGAAGAAGAAATGGAACAGGCGGCCGATTATCTGGAATTTGAAATTGCCGCTCAGATCAGAGATGAAATTGATGAACTGGAGAACCGACTGCAGGAAGTTAAAAATGCCTGATAGCATGTATTCAGCAAAACAGGAAGTCTGCAGGCAGTATGAAAAGGAGTATGAGGTGAAAAAAATAAATGGCAAAAGATAAAATAATTGTAAAAGGAGCAGAAGAGCATAATCTTAAAAATATAGATCTTGAGATACCTCGTGATAAATTAATAGTTATAACCGGTCTCAGTGGATCCGGTAAATCTTCTCTGGCTTTTGATACTATCTATGCAGAAGGACAGAGAAGATATGTTGAATCTTTATCTGCTTATGCCCGACAGTTTCTGGGTCAGATGGAAAAACCCCGGGTTGAGTATATAGAAGGACTGTCCCCCGCAATTTCGATTGACCAGAAATCAAGCAGTCAGAATCCCCGTTCAACTGTGGGTACGGTGACTGAAATTTATGATTATCTGCGCCTGCTCTTTGCCCGCATCGGAACCCCCCACTGTCCCAGCTGTGGACAGGAGATAGCCTCCCAGACAGTGGATGAGATAGTGGATCAGGTCAGAGAGCTTCCCCAGGATACAAAAATACAAATACTCTCTCCTGTAGTCCGCGGGCGCAAAGGAGAGCATCAGAAAATACTCACCCAGATACAGAGGGATGGTTTTGTCCGGGCCCGAATTGATGGGGAAACTGTCCTGGTAGAACAGGAGATTGGGCTGGATCAGTATGTCAAACACGACATTGAAGTTATCGTGGACCGGCTTAAGATAAAACAGGGAATGAGAGAGAGGCTTAGTGATTCGGTACAGACAGCTCTGGATTATGGAGATGGTCTGGTTATTATAGATATAATTGATGGTCAAGAAATTAAATTTAGTGAAAAATTTGCCTGTTCGGACTGTGGCATAAATCTGGAAGAGCTTTCTCCCCGGATGTTTTCTTTTAACAGTCCCTATGGGGCCTGTCCAAACTGTGATGGTCTGGGAGTAAAAAAAGAATTTGATCCCGGGCTGCTGCTGGATGAAGAACGCTCGATTAAAGAAGGGGCTATTATTCCCTGGAGGAATTCAAACAGCAAATATTACCCCCAGCTGCTGGATGCTCTGGCTGATGAATACGGATTTAGTTTAAATACCTCTCTGGAGAACTTTGATCAGGAGTTAATTGATATACTGCTTTATGGTTCTGATAAAAAATTATCTTTTCCTTATACCAATCGTTATGGTAAGACAAGACAGCATGAAACCAAATTCAAAGGGATTACCGGTTATTTAAAAAGAAGGCTGGATGATTCTGATTCACCGGGTTCGCACAAGAGACTTGAAAAATACATGAGTGAACGCCCCTGTCAGGATTGTGATGGAGAGAGATTAAAACCTGAAGTGAGGGCGGTAACCGTGGGCGGTGTATCTATAACTGAATTTACCAGGTATTTTATTAAAGAAGGTCTGGAATTTCTTGATGACCTCCAGCTTGATGAAAGAGAACAGCTGATTGGGGGCGAGATTCTAAAAGAGATTAAAAGCCGCCTGCAGTTTCTGGTTAATGTAGGTCTGGATTATCTTACCCTGGAGCGCTCGGCAGCAAGCCTGTCCGGTGGTGAAGCTCAGAGAATTCGCCTGGCCACCCAGATTGGATCGGGACTGGTTGGGGTTCTATATATTCTCGATGAGCCCAGTATTGGTCTGCACCAGCGTGACAATGAGCGGCTGATCAGTACTCTGGAGCATATAAGAGACCTGGGTAATACGGTTATTGTGGTTGAGCATGATGAAGAGACTATTCGTACTGCTGACCATATTATTGATCTGGGCCCCGGGGCCGGTAAAGAAGGAGGAGAGATTATTGCTGAGGGTAATCTTCAGGATATAGAAAAAAGTACAGATTCTTTAACAGGTCAGTACCTGAGAGGTGATAAAAAAATCCCTGTTCCCCAGCAGAGATATGAGGCTAATGGTAAGTTTCTTGAGATCCAGGGTGCCCGGCAGTTTAATTTAAAAGATATAAATGTAAAAATACCGCTGGGAACTTTTACCTGTGTAACGGGGGTTTCGGGTTCGGGAAAAAGTACTCTGATAAATTTGACCCTGAAAAGAGAACTGATGCAGAATTTTTACAGTTCAACCAAACACCCTGGAGAACATGATGCTATTGAAGGTATGGAGCATCTGGATAAAGTAATTAATATTGATCAGTCTCCTATTGGCCGGACCCCGCGCTCCAATCCGGCTACTTATACCAAAGTATTTGATTATATACGGGATGTCTTTGCCAAAACACCGGAGGCTAAAAAACGGGGCTATGATAAAGGTAGATTTAGTTTCAATGTAAAAGGAGGCCGCTGTGAGGCCTGTAAAGGGCAGGGAGTAAATGAAATTGAAATGCACTTTCTGGCTGATGTTCATGTCCCCTGTGAGGTATGTGGAGGTCAGCGTTATAATCGTGAAACTCTGGAAATTAAATATAAAGGGAAGAATATAGCAGATGTACTGGATATGACAGTAAGTGAAGCCCTCGAATTTTTTAAGAATATAACCCCTCTTAAAAGGAGGCTGCAGACTCTGATGGATGTGGGTCTGGGTTATATTCGCCTGGGTCAGCCCTCGACAACACTTTCCGGTGGTGAAGCTCAGAGGGGGAAAATTTCCGAGGAACTGGGAAAACGCAGTACCGGGAGTACACTTTATATTCTCGATGAACCGACAACCGGACTGCACTTTGATGATATTAAAAAGCTGCTGCAGGTGCTGCACCGCCTCCGAGAAGG
>PWDW01000243.1 GCA_003553225.1 Halanaerobiaceae bacterium | reverse complement strand
GATGGTGACTCAGGAGAAGAGCCACCTGAAAATGTCAAACAAATTCGTTCCTGGTATGAAGAAATGACCATGGAACCTGATGAAGAAAGAAGGATTGAATTAGGCAAAAAAATACTGGCCGAACAGGCTGAAAACCTATGGGTTATTGGAAATGTAGCCGGTGTAAATGAATTAATGATCTGGAATGAAGATCTGAGGAATCTGCCCTGTGAAGAACTTACAGTTAGATCCTGGGACACCGGACTTTATACCTCCACTCACCCCGAACAGCTATTTTTTGACCGCGACTAATTGATATGATGTAGACCACACGCTCCCCTCAAAATTTATTTCGAGGGGAGCACTTTTTTTAAATTATATTAGATTGCAAAATTATAGTTTATACTTATAGTTGTCAAATTTATCTTAATTTTTAAGAGGGAGAGGATTTAATGAAGAATTTAAAAAATGCTCCTGTTAGAAAAAAAGTAGATGTAGTTGTCTGTGGTGGTGGACCGGCAGGAATTGGAGCAGCATTATCAGCTGCAGATAAAGGGCTGGAGGTTGCCTTGATTGAAAGCCGGGGTTTTCTGGGCGGCAACATCACCGCCAGCTATGTTGAGACCTGCAACCATTATTTATGGGACCATCCTTTTGAAGTTACCGGTATTTATAAAGAAATAGAGAATGAATATAAAAAAGAATTTAAAAAATCGGATGACATTAGATCAGACCTGAGGGCTCATCGATTTTCCAGTGAGTATTTAAAAATATTTTTAGATGAAAAAATCAAACAAAATAATATTTGGTTACGCCTACATACCAGTGCAGCAGAAGCTATTATTGAAGATAATCAAATGTCGGGGATAATAACTCACAGCAAATCTGGTTTTGAAAAAATACTGGGTAAAATTGTCATTGACTGTACAGGTGATGGTGATGTGGCGGCCAGGGCAGGAGTTCCGTTTGAAAAAGGACGAGATTGTGATGGTCTAACTCAACCAGGAACGGTAAATTTCAGGATTGCCGGTGTTGACAGTAAAAAGGTTAATCAGATACTTGAAGAAGAAGGAATTGAATATTTTTATGAGATATTAAGAGAAAAACTAAACGATGGTTCTTTTGACCCCGGTTTCCGAAGAATTGTTTTTCCCTTCGGCAGGCTTACCGAAGGAGGTCAAATTAGTTATATTAATTACAGCAATGTTTATAAAATTGATTCCACTAATGCTGATGACTTAACCAAAGGAGAAATGATGGGCCGGGAACGGGTTTTAAAAATGTTCAATTTTATAAAGGAAAATATGCCCGGATTTGAAAACTGTGAGTTATCTTCTATCGCTCCTGCAATTGGTTTTCGAGACAGCCGCCGGATTTCTGGTCAATATAAATTAACTGAAGAGGATATTGATGAGGAGAGAATGTTTTCAGATAATATTGCTATTTTCCCCAGATTTTATGATATGCTGTCTCCCACTGGAACCTGGGATGATCATATTTATATTGTTGATCTTGACAAACAATATGGTATTCCCTATAGATGTCTGCTGCCTGTTGATGTTGAACAGCTGCTGGTGGCCGGAAGATGTATCAGCAGCACCCATAAAGCTGAAAGTTCGATTAGAGCAATTTCAGCCTGTATGGCAACCGGTCAGGCTGCCGGTACAGCTGCTTTTAGAGCCCTGGAAGAAAACTGCAGGGTGAAAAATGTTGATATAAACAAATTACAGACTGAATTAAAAAATGATGGTGTACAGCTGGAAAAATAAATCTATGGAGATGATTTATATTGGATACTATTAAAATAGATAGAAAGAAGGTTAATATTGTTGAAAAAGCTGATGTAGTTGTCGCCGGAGCTGGGCCGGCCGGTATTGGGGCAGCCCTGGCTGCAGCCCGAAAGGGAGCTCGAACTGTAATATTAGAAAGAGAATTTGCTCTGGGAGGTATGATGACCACCGGCTTAATGAGCAAAATTGCCATATCAAGTTATATAAAAGGTATTGCCCGAGAAATAATAAAAAAGCTTGAAGAACAAAATATGTCACTTCCCGCCGGAGAACCTGAAATACCAATTGACCCTGAAGCGACAAAACACCTTCTGGATAATATGCTGCAAAAAGAAAAAATTAATATAATGCTGGGCAGTCAGGTCACCGGAGCCATAAAAGAAAATAATAAAATAAAGGCTGCTGTTATCGAAAACAAAAGCGGCTGTCAGGCTGTAATGGGCAGCAAATTTATAGATGCTACCGGTGATGGTGATTTATCAAAATTTTCCGGGGCAAATTTTGAAAGTGGGCGAAAAAAGGATGGTCTGGGTTCAGCACCTACATTAATGTTTCGCATTTTTAACGTAGATTATGAAAAAGTTTTTGAGTATATAAAAGAACATCCTGAGGATTTAGGTGGTTATCGAGATCATACTCCTGAGGAGCTTTATGAAAAATATTATGGCAGCCCCCAGGAATATACTCATCTGGGGCGTTTTCCCGCTCTAATTGAAAAATTAATTGCTCAGAACGATTACTCAGAATGGGAAAAAAGGATTTTAACCCAGAGAGATGGAATATTATTTTTTAATCAGCCCCAGCCCAATCATGTATTGGTCAATGCCACTCGAATTACGGGAACTGATTGTGTTAATGCCAAACAGCTTTCTGAAGCAATGATTGAAGGAAGAAAACAGGCTCATTTTATTCATTCTTTTTTGAAGAAACATGTACCTGGTTTTGAAAATTCTTTTATTGGTGATACTGCTGAGCAGATGGGAGTTCGGGAATCCCGAAGAATCATGGGGGATTATATGCTGACCAGAGATGATGTACTGGAAGCATCACATTTTGAAGATGCTGTTTTAAAACACTCGGGGGGAATTGAAATCCATAATCCCCAGGGTCAGGGTACAGAATTTGTAAAAACAAAACCCGGTTCCTATTATGAAATACCATACCGGAGCATTCTGGTGAAAGGATTCAGTAATTTAATGGTTGCCGGAAGATGTTTTTCTGCCTCACATAGCGCTTTATCGGCTTCAAGAAGTATTGGTTTTTGTCTGGGGCTGGGAGAGTCGGCAGGTACCGCAGCAGCAGTTGCAGCAAATAACAGTCAAAAACTAAGAAATGTAGATATTAATTCACTGCAGCAGCAGCTGGCCAGTTATTAAGACCAGAACAAAAAATAATTAGGTCATCAAATAAGGGGAGGAGTTATACATGTCCGAAAAACCCTGGTATAAATCAGTTTATCGCTGGGGCCAGACTAATCTCACAGAAATTGATCCCTTGAGGTATGATAACCAGTGGTGGAAAAAATACTGGCGGGAAACTAATATTCAGGGTATTATAGTAAATGCCGGAGGAATTGTTGCTTATTATCCCACGAAATTTGCTGCAAAACATAGAGCAAAACATCTGGGGGATAGAGATCTACTGGGTGAGATAATAATGGATGCCCGTAAGGAAAACCTTGCTGTACTGGCCAGAATGGATTCCAACCGGGTTCATGAACCATTTTATCTTGAGCATCCTGAGTGGACGGCAAGAAATAAAAAAGGGGAACCATATAGAGCTGGAGATTTATATGTTGAGTGTATAAACAGTCCTTATTATACAGAATTTTTACCACAGATCCTAGAAGAAATTATAACAAAATATAAACCAGAAGGGATCACCGATAACAGCTGGAATGGTTTAGATAGAGAAAATATATGTTACTGTAATTACTGTCAGAAAAATTTTTATGATGAGGAAGGATATGAGTTACCTAAAAAAAAGGATTGGGAAAATAAAATATACCGGAAATGGATTGAATGGAGTTATCGTAAACGGCTTGAAATTTGGGATTTAAATAACCGGGTCACAAAAAATGCTGGTGGACAGGACTGCCTCTGGCTGGGTATGATTGGTGGAGACATGGTTTCTCAAAGTAAAAGATTTAGAGACATGAAAGAAATCAGTGAAAGAGCAGATATGCTTATGCTTGATATGCAGGCGAGGAACAGCACCTCCAGTTTTTATGAAAACGGAGAAGCTGGAAAAACACTTCATAATCTTCTGGGCTGGGATAAGCTTATTCCCGAAAGCATGGCTATGTATCAGGCAGGACAGCCTACATTTCGGAAAGCCAGTAAGCCAGAACCTGAAGCCAAGATGTGGGTTCTGGAAGGTTTTGCCGGTTCAATACAGCCCTGGTGGCATCATATTGGAGCCTACCATCAGGACAGACGGCAGTATGAGACGACCAAACCTTTATTTAAATGGCATAAAGAGAATCAGGATTTATTAATTAATCGGGAGCCTGTAGCTTCTGTAGGTCTGGTTTGGAGTCAGCGAAATACAGATTTTTATGGGCGGGACAAACCGGAAGAAAGAGTTAAGATGCCCTGGAAAGGTTTTTCTCAGGTTTTGACCAGGAATAATATTCCCTATTTGCCTGTTCATATAGACAATATAGAGAATAACATGGATAAGTACAGTTTATTGATACTTCCTAATCTGGCTGTGATGAGCGGTGATCAGGCCCAGACAATTAGAGAATTCATAAACAGTGGTGGTTCTGTTATCGCCACCGGAGAAACAAGTTTATATAATAAATGGGGAGATCAAAGAGAAGACTTTTTGCTGTCGGATATTTTTCAGGTCCACAGTTCCAGAACCAACCACGGCTCTTTCAGTGGTGAGAAAAAGAGCTGGGATGATTCTAAATTGCATTCATATTTACGTTTATTTCCCGAAATCAGAAAAAAAGTTGATGGTCCCCGGTGGGACAAAGAACCAGAAATTAATGGTACACGGCATCAGATATTAAGTGGATTTGAAAAAACTGATATTATACCATTTGGAGGGAGTCTTCATGCTGTACAGAGGGCAGAGAATGTAAAAGAAAGCGATATTTTGTTTAAATTCTTACCACCCTTTCCTATATATCCTCCAGAAACTTCCTGGATGAGAAATCGTTGTACCAGTCTACCCGGTCTTATAATAAATGATCATAATCCGGGCAAAGCTGCCTATCTTCCTGCTGACCTGGACCGCTGTTATGCCCGGGATTATCTGCCGGATCATGGAAATTTATTAAAAAACATTATCCACTGGGCCCTGGAAGATGATCTGCCAATGAAAGTGAGAGCCCCGGGATATATTGATTGTCATTTATACAGAAAACAAAATAAATTTATTCTGCATCTAATAAATTTGACCGGCTGCGAAACCTGGCGTGCACCTGTCCATGAATTAATTGAGACCGGTCCTGTTAGTGTTTTCCTAAATCAGGAACTTAATAATATTAAAATAAAAGTTGATTCCCGGGTGCTTAAAAATAATGCCTCTTTGAAAAATAAAAATGAGTCCGGGGAGATTGAAATATTAATTGATAAGATTATTGATCACGAACTTGTTGTGATCGAAAAAATATAAATTTTTAGGAGGGAAATAATGACTGGATATATTTTGAGAAGACTGCTTTTATTGATTCCAACTATAATAATAATTTCTTTAATTGCATTTTTTATAATGGAACTGCCTCCCGGAGACTTTTTATCTTCTTATCTGGTACAGCTTCAGGCAGAAGGGGCTGATGTTAGTCAGGAACTTATGGAGGGGCTTAGGGCAAGGTATGGACTTGATCAGCCAACATATGTTAGATATTATCGCTGGATGAGAGGTATTATAACCAGAGGAGATTTTGGTCGCTCCTGGAACTTCAACAGACCTGTTCTAGATTTATTGAGAGAGAGATTTCCATTTACGTTATTAATAACTGTAAGTACTCTTATATTTCAATATGCTGTTTCAATTCCCATCGGTATATATACTGCAGTAAGAAAAAATAGTGTTTCCGATTATTTTTTCACATTTGCTGGATTTTTAGGCTTGTCAATTCCTAACTTTTTATTTGCCTTAGTTTTGATGTTTATTTCTTTCGAATATTTAGGTACCAGTATGGGTGGACTCTTTTCTGAAGGTTATAGAACTGCTCCCTGGAGTATTCATAAGGTCCTGGATTTACTGCG
>PWDW01000118.1 GCA_003553225.1 Halanaerobiaceae bacterium | reverse complement strand
TGCTTATTTCACTGCTTGTTTTTTCTACTGTTGCCGGGGCTTATGAACCTTTGCCGGGAGTACCACATCCTGATGAAGTAGATTTTGGAGGGGAGACGGTTACTGTAACTGGAATGGATTATCCCTTTGAAGATTTTGAAGAGGATGGAGATTATCCAGGACGGCTGGAACAGGCAAAAGAATTATTTAACGTTGAATTTGATTTTATTGAAATTGAGTATGGTGAAATGGTTGATTTGCATATGGCACGACTTATGGCGGGAGATTCAGAATATGATCTCTGGGGTATGGGTTCTGATGCCATGGTTCAGCTGATAGCTGAAGGTGCTCTGGCAGCAGCTGACTGGTATTTACCTGATGAGTATTTTGCTGCTCTTCCCGATCAACCCCGTCAAATAAGTTATCATACAACTTTTCAGGATGAAATTTATTCCTGGGAACCTGATAGGCAATTTATAGGTAATGCCCGCATGATTTTCTGGAATAAAGATTTGTTTGAACGGGAAGGATTACCCGATCTCTATGAATTATATGAAAATGACCAATGGACATTTGAAAAATTTACAGAAATAGCTGTAGAAGCTACCAGAGACACTTCTGGAGATGATGAAATAGATCAGTGGGGTACAAGTACGCCCTGGATTCCGGAATGGATCTATGCCAATGACGGAAGGCTGACCCGCGAGGAAGAGGGTGAAGTAAAATTTGCTCTTACAGAAGAACAGTCTCTGGAAGCTTTGGAGTATTTGCATGTATGGGATACAGTTGAAGAAGTAATCAGAGAACATGGATGGGATATGGGAGATCTTTTTGCTGAAGGTAATGTTGCTATGGTTCCTCACGAATTATGGAAAGGACCCTGGGGAGCAATGGCAGATATGGAAGATTAATTTGGTATTGTACCTTTACCTAGAGGCCCTCATGCTGATGGATATGTGGCCCCTTTAATAGATTGCCCTGTAGGATATGGTTTGCCTTTAAATTCAGCAAATCCGGAAGGAAAAATTGCTCTGATTAACTTTTTGTGGCGTCCTGAAGAGGTGGCAGAAGAGCAGGAACAATTTATCCAGGACTTAGCAGCAGATAGAACTTCTCATGAAATTATTACCAAAAAAGCTGCTGAATGGTCAGGTGAATTTGCATTTTATGAAACATTTCTGGATAATTATTATGATGCCGTCTTTCAGGTATTGGGAGGAGAAGAATCTGCAGCAGTTGCCATGAATGCTATAGAAAGTGAAATGCAGAGTAGACTTGATGAGCATTTTGAATAACAGAAATTCATTAATTTTTAGACAAATAGATACGGTTTTTCATATAAAATTTTAAATAAAATCCATTAATTGGTCCTTTTCGTATTATTGATTTAAATGTATATGATATATAAGGAGAGAAGGGCCAATGTATTTTTACATAATAGTAAACAATTAATTTGAGAGAGGGTTTTAAGATGGGTTTCAATGATGTTCAAAAACCAAGGATTATAATTACTACTGATGGTGAAATTGATGATAAATGTTCTATGATCAGATTCTTGACTTATGTTAATGAATTTGATGTTGAAGGTATCATCTCTGTAAATTCGAATCATCAATTTGATGGCAATGGTGAAATATGGATCCATGAGATGATTGAGAAATATGGTGAAGTATATGAAAATTTACTTGATCATGATAAAGATTATCCCAGCCCTGCAAATTTGCACAGCGTGACCTGGCAGGGATTGGAGGATCGTGCTTCGATTTATGCAGAGGCTCCTCCTTATAGAGATACAAAAGGTTCAGAAGTAATTATTGAGAAGTTACTGGATGATGATCCCCGACCGGTTTACATTTCTATGTGGGGTGGGGGGACGATGGTTGCCCATGCTTTTTGGAGAATTAAAAAAGATTATTCTCAAAGTATGTTTGAAAGAGCAGTTAAAAAGGCTAGGATGTATTTCATCTGGTATCAGGAGGTAGGAACTGGAGGAGGACAATGGCTGCGAGATAATATTCCCCGGGCCCTTAATGTAAGAGATGATCAATTTCATAACACCTGGACATATCGCCCACGCAGTGATCAACCATTTGAAAATTTAATGGGTGAAAAGTGGATGACTGAAAATGTGAAGAATAACCATGGTCCATTGGGAGCAGAGTATTATGTAATGACAGAAGAACCTCATGGAGTAAGTGGTTTATATGTTAGTGAAGGGGATACACCTTCTTTTCTGTGGGCTGTCCCGAATGGTCTACGTAGTAGAGAGAATCCTTCCTATGGTGGTTGGGGAGGACGGCATAAAAAAATAGGCATAAATCAGTGGGATACAGCATGTGATGATGGTGATGAGAAAAAACCTATGTGGCGCTGGATGCCTGCTATACAAAATGATTGGGCGGCCCGGATGGATTGGTGTGTTATGGATTATAAAGAAGCCAATCATCATCCTGTAGCAAGAGTTGAGGGAAAATTAAATCGAGTAGTCGCACCCGGTGAGGAAATTATCCTTGATGCTTCTAACTCCAGTGATCCAGATGGTGACAAATTAGAATTTAAATGGTGGCAGTATTATGATGCAGATTCCTGTAAGAAGAACATTGATATAAAAAACAGTGATACAGCCCGGGCCAGTTTTGTAGTACCTGATAATCCTGGGGAAAAATTACATGTTGTTCTAGAAGTTAGGGATAAGGGGAAGGCTCCGCTAACTTCTTATCAGAGAATAATTTTTACAATTAAAAATTAAATTTAATAATATAATTGGGCTATTATGTTTTTGGTTTATATTGTTTTTCGAATGTTTTTGCTATTATATATATCATAAGTAAGATTATCAATTAAAGGAGGTGAGGCTTACAAATAATTTTTTATAGAGATATAATGTTATGAACTTTTTGCATTTATCAAAACCCTTAAAACCTAAAGGAGGAAAAATAATGAAAAGATATTTATTACCATTGATTATGCTCATTTCACTGCTTGTTTTTTCCACTGTTGCCGGCGCTTTTGAACCACTTCCGGGAGTACCACATCCGGATGAAGTGGATTTTGGAGGAGAGACGGTTACTTTTGTTGGAATAACTGACCCTAGAGAAAATTTTGAAGAAGAAGGAGACTTCCCTGGTCGACTTGAAGAAGCTAAAGAAGTATTCAATATTGGGGAATTTGCCCACGAAGATCCTGGAGATGAAGATGTCCTGGAAGTAGCTTATTCCCGTATGATGGCTGGAGATGCTGGTTATGATTTTTGGGATGTAGATTTTTGGCCGGCTGTAGCTGATGATGTTATTTTAGATGTAAGTCAATTTTTGCCTGAAGAATTTTTTGAAGCGATGCCACCTCAAGCGAGACAAACGGCACAATATAAGACTTTTGGTGGGCAAAAATTCATGTTCCATATTGGTAATAGGTGGTTAGGAAATACAAGACTTTTGTTCTGGAATAAAGATCTTTTCGAAAGAGAAGGTTTACCTGATCTGTACGAACTATATGAAAATGATGAATGGACCTGGGAAGAATTTAGAGAGATTGCCGTTGAGGCAACCAGAGATACCTCAGGAGATGATGATATTGATCAGTGGGGACTGGATAAACCCCAGCATGGTGACTTTGTGATAAGTAATGCAGGTAACCTGAACAAAGAGCGAGACGGCAGGATTGAATTCGCATTGACTGATGATGAAGCCCTGGATGCCTTACAATTTATGTATGAATTAAATGTTGAGGAAGAGGTAATCTATGAGATGGGCTGGGATATGGGTGAAGCTTTTGCAGAAGGAAATATAGCCATGGCTCCGCATGAATTGTGGAAAGGGCCCTGGGGTGCTATTCCTGAAATGGAAGATGAATATGGCATTGTTCCTTTCCCAAAGGGGCCAGTTGCCGAGAGACATTATCACCATGTTGTTTCTGTACCAACCAGTAGATTACTGCCTATTACATCTGAAGAGCCTCTAAATATGATTGCAGTGCTCAATTTTCTCTGGCGTCCAGATGAATGGTACGAAGTAGGTCAGGTGCAGGAAGTACAGGATTACGCTGCTGATAGGATCTCACATGAAATAATTGAACGTGTTACTGAAGAATGGGAATATGATGCCTATAGATTTGATTTACTGGATAATTATGAAGAAGCTATCGGAGAAGTAATAGAAGGAGACGAGTCCCCTGCAGCTGCCATGAATGCCATTGCTGATGAGATGCAGAGCCAGCTGGATGATGTTTTTAATTAAAAATTATTCTGTTTAAAAGTGTGAACTGTGGGGATTTTTCCTCACAGTTCTCACCTTTTAAAACTGCTGACCGGTGAACTGCAGGAGTATATTGTCTAAAGTGTAAATGTAAATAAGTGCAAAAGTTATTTTTCAGGTACTATAAGCTGCTTAATTACATATTCAAGGAAAATTTTCAAAAAAATAATTTTAAATAGGAGAGTGTAAAAATCATGGTAACAGCTAATGATATTGCTAAAATGATTGATCATTCACTTTTAAAACCACAGTTAACTCTAGAGGAAGTAAAAAAAGGGTGTAAACTGGCTGCTGAATATGAAACAATTTCAGTTTGTGTAAGACCTGCTGATGTAGTTCTGGCCTGTGAAGAACTTGCTGGTACTGAAGTTAAGGTTTCTACAGTTATTGGTTTTCCTCATGGATGTAATAGTACAGAAACTAAAGTTTTTGAAGCAAAAAAAGCCATGGAAGATGGAGCTGTAGAACTTGATATGGTTTTAAACATAGGTAGACTTCGCTCGGGAGAATATGGATATGTGGAGAAAGATATTAAAGCTGTAGTTGATGAAGCACATAAAAATGATGTGCTGGTAAAAGTTATTCTGGAAAATTGCTTTTTAAACAATGAACAAAAGAAAAAAGCCTGCCAGATAATTGAAAAAGCTGATGGAGATTTTGTCAAAACTTCCACCGGGTTTGGAACAGGAGGGCATACTATTCCTGATTTAAAGTTAATGCGAGAAACAGTTAGTGATGATGTAGAAGTTAAAGCGGCCGGGGGAGTTCGTTCATTGGAGGCTGCCTTAAAAGTTATCGAAGTTGGTGTAACCAGAATTGGAGCTACAGCTACAAAAGAAATTCTGGATGAAGCTAAGAAAAGAGAAGCAAGGGGAGATTTGTAAAAATATAACTGAAAAAAATTGGACAAAATTATAAATAATTAGGAGGCTATAATATTATGTCCATTCAGCAATATAAAAAAAATCCAGCTTACTGGGAATATAAGGGAGAGCCCATGTTATTAATTGGGGGGAGTGATGAAGATAATCCTTTTCAATTGCCTGAGGAAAAATTAATTAAACAGCTTGATTTATTGTCTTCTGTTGGTGGAAATTATATCAGGAATACAATGTCGGACAGAGATGAGGGTAATTTATATGCATTTAAAAAAATGGAAGAGGCAAAATATGATCTGGAGCAGTGGAATGAAAAGTACTGGGAAAAAGTTGAATTCTTCCTGCAAGAAACAAAAAAGAGAGATATTATAGTTCATTTAACCCTGTGGGATCAGCATGACATTGCTGATCACTATGGTGGCTGGGATAAACATCCCTGGAATCCCGAAAACAACAAAAATTTAAGTGGGGAAAAATTAAAATCCCCCGATGATTTTCATTTATCAGTGAAAAATGAATGGACAAATGTGTTATATTATCAAAAGAAATATATTAATAAGCTGCTGAATATTGCAATTCCTTATGACAATATAATATACAATATTAATAATGAAAGCTGGGCCGGACCGGAATGGGAAGATTATTGGGCTAATTATATTCAACAGAAAGCAGAAGAAAAAAAGAAAACGGTACATGTCACTACAATGCATATGAGAGCCGAATCTTCAGCTCGCACAATGCTGGATAAACCGGAAATATATTCTTATACAGATATATCACAGAATAACCAGGATGCTTTTGGTAGGTCAGGTCAGGCTCATATGGATTTTCTTTTAACCTGGCGTAAAATAATTCACACTTATCTTGATCAACCCCGGCCTATTAATAATATTAAAATCTATGGAGGCCAGGAAGGCAAAAATCATAATGCTGGTACAGCAATTCAGGCTGCAGAAAGATTCTGGCGTAATATTTTTGCTGGATGTGCTTCCTGTCGTTTTCATAGACCGGAAAGTGCCTGGGGGATAGGACTTTCGGATAGAGCACAGAAGAATATTAAGTCAGCTAAGTTATTTCAGAAAGAGTTTGATTTATTTGCAGGTATACCTCACAATGAACTATTAATTTCAGAAAATGAAGGAGATTATTCCTCAGCTAGAGAAGATAATGAGGCATATTGTATTGCGATTTTAGGAAAAAGCTATGCAGTATATTTCCCGTCGGGAGGAACGGTATTTCTTGATCCACTAGTTTATACAGATAAAATGAAAATAAAATGGTTAGATATTGATACCTGTCATTTAACTACCCTAAAAGAAATTAAAGTTAATTGGAAAGAGCAGCATAATGCAAAGTGGAAGGGCAGAGTTCGTCTGGTCAATCCCCGGAATACTCCGCGAATTGCTCTGCTGCAGGTATAAATTTAAGTGAAATGATGTTTTATTATAAATTAAAATCAGGTTGTGTATTTCTGCAATAATTAGACTAAAAAAGAAGGAGAAATAATAATGGATAACAAAAGTATCCTGGAAACACCAGCAGGTATATACATTAAAGAAATTGAAAATGACGCAAAAGTTTTTACAGCAGCCGGGTTTCTAAGACTTGATAATGAAATTGAGGAAATTAATAATATTCGAATAAAGAAACTAAAGAAATGGCGTTCACTGGCACGTAAGGGACTTTACTGGAATAGAACATTTACTGGAGAAAAATTAGCAAAGGTACCGGAAGAAACACAATTTTTTCTCTGGCAAAGAGAAGACAATCTTTTTGGTCTAATGTTACCTTTATTATATAAAAATCATCGAGCATTTTTATCAGGAAACAATGACTTTTTAACAATAAAATTTTCTGAAACAAGTTCAGAAGAAGAAATAACAAATGGGAATATCTGTTTTTTCGCTGCTTGTAAAGATCCATTTACCTTAATCAAGCAATCATTTAAAGTAATTTCTCAAAATAATAAAAATTTCAAATTAAGAAAAGAAAAAAGTATACCGGATTTTATTGATTATTTTGGCTGGTGTACCTGGGATGCTTTTTATCATAATGTAGACCAAACAAAAGTACTGGCCGGCCTTGATTCCTTTCAGGAGGGCGGAGTTGAGCCCGGGTTTATGATTCTTGATGATGGCTGGTTGAACAAAAGTGGTGATTTAATGAATGCTTTTACTCCTGATGACAATAGCTTCCCCGGGGGACTTATACCTTTAATAGACAAAGCCAAAAATAATTATAATTTAAAATATTTTGGGTTATGGCATACTTTTCAGGGTTACTGGGCGGGAATTAATCCCGAAAGTGAACTGGAAAAAAAATATAAAACAATTGCTACTGAAGGTGTTATCAGGCCCTGGAAAGGTGATGTCCAGTCTTTGAATTATGTGCATCCAGAAGATGTGTACAGTTTTTATTTTGATTTTTATCGTTTTCTTTATAATCTTGGTGTTGATCTAGTAAAAGTCGATGGTCAATCTGCTCTGGAAGTTTTTGCAGAAGGAAATCAGGGAAGAGTTTCAGCTATGGAATCCTATCAGGAAGCAATGCAGGGTGCAGCTGGTCTGTATTTTGATTTTAGTTTAATTCACTGTATGTGTAATAGTTCTGATGTGGCCTATAATATGCTGGGCACCAATGTCTGGCGTAATTCAGATGATTATTTTCCCAAGGAATCAAAAGACGTTCAACAGGGGCATGTATATAAAAACATTTTTAATAATCTCTGGTCAAGTAATTTTTCTATTCCTGATTGGGATATGTTTCAAACTCATGGACAAGCTCCGGAATTTCATGCCGCTGCCCGGGCAATATCCGGGGGACCAGTTTATGTAAGTGATCATCCTGGCAAACAAAATTTTGATATATTAAAAAAATTGGTGCTGAAAGAAGGGAAAGTACCCAGATTTGATCGACCAGCCCTGCCAGCAAAAGATTCTCTTTTCATTGATTTTCCCAACCAGAAGAGACTGTTGAAATGCACGAATATAAAAGGGGATATCGGTATAATAGGATTATTTCACTGTTATCAGGAAGATGAAGCTGTTCAGGATAACTTCACACCGACTGATATTTTGGGAATAACAGGAGATGAATTTGCTGTTTACTATCATCAAAAGAAGAAAATCGCAGTAATGGAAAAGGATGAACAGGAAAATATAACTCTCGATAACACCGATTTTGAATTAATTACAATCTCTCCTGTGATTGATAATTGTGCTATATTAGGTTATCTGGATAAATATGCCGGACCAGCTGCTGTTAATAAAATTGTACGGGATGACAAAAATGACAGGATAAGATTAAAAATGGAACCGGGAGGAGAAATTATCGGCTTCTACTGTGCCCGGGAAGTGGAAAAAATATTACTAAATGGTAAACAAATTGAGTATACAATAGAAGATGATAATCTTTATAAAGTTTCAGCCAAAAAGGATTTAGATAGAATTGAAGTTGATATAGTTTTTGTCTGATTAAACTTGTTTTGCCTTGATTTGGTTGTGATTCAATCGTTATATTATACCGTATAAATTTATAGCATAAAAAGGAGGACAACAGATGTCAACAACTGGTTTTCTGTATTCACAGATAGGATATGAGCCTGGGGATCCCATGCGTGCTTTAATTAGAGCTGACCATAAAGATCATCTATCAGAAAATAGTGAATTTGTGCTGGAAGATAAAAAACAGAATGTATGTAAAAAAGGTGAAATAGAGTACTGGGGAGAAAAATGGGATATTCACTGGTGGGAGATTGATTTTTCTGGAATTAAAACACCGGGAAAATACAGAATCAAGGTTATAGATAATGATGAAATTGTATATAGTAGTGAATTTTTCTCAGTAGAAAGAAATTTACTCTGGCGTAAGACCATAAAAACTGTTGCCTTTGATCAGCTGGAAACAAGAAGTAGATTGGCCAGAGGAAATAATGGCTGGTTTGATGCCGGAGCTGAATGGAGAGAAGCCAACAGTCATGCCACGATGTTAATTGGTTTGACGGATATGATGGATGATGGTATGAATTGTTTGAGCCCCCAAGAACGGGAAAAATTGGTTACACAGGTAATTCAGGGCTGTGATTATCTGGCTCTCTGTCAGGATAAGGCTGAGAGTGTCGGTTATCCCGCCGGGTCTCTGATTCATGAAATTCCCAATCAGATGGTGGTTATTCCCGGAGATCAAGCTAAAGCCGCCGTAGCCTTGACCCGGGCTTCTAGATTCTTAACTGATATTAACAGGGAGAAAAGTGAAGAATATTTACAAAGAGCAATTAAGTTATATGAATTTATTCTCAATGATCTCAAACCTTATGGGCAAGAAGGTTTTTCAGCTTTAAATCATGGAGCTCCGGATAATTTTAGAGTTCCAGATGAGTTTATGACCAGGGATCTTATAATGATGATGTGGGCCGGAATGGAACTCTGGATCTCCGGTCAGATGAAATACAGGGAGGAAGTCATTCGTCTGGCCAATAAAGTTATGACAAGACAGATATCGGAAGAGCAGAGTGAGAATGATTTATATGGTCATTTTAAAACATTTGCCAGCTGTAATTTTGCTGAAAAAGCCAATACCCATCATCACATTGGACATGATACAGGTGCCACTTTTCCACATTATGTTATTCCTTTTATGTTAATGTGTGATCGCTGGTATGATCATCCGGATGTGGAACTGTGGCGGAAGACTGTGAAAGACTTTGCCTATGGATATTTCCTGCCGGCCTGTGAGGAAAATCCTTTTTATCTGCTGCCGGTGGGTTATTTTAAACAAGAAGGTTTACTGGAATTTTGTGGTCCCTGGCATGGAATTAATACTACTATCGGTTTTGCAGCTTCTCTGGCCGTAGAATTAGAACAGTTTACCGGAGACGGAGACTTTAGAAAAATAGCAGTGGGCAATACACAGTGGATAGCTGGTTTAAATGCCGGTATTACCCGGGAGTCCTTAAAAGGTTGTGTGGTCTGGAAAGATGACATTGAGAAAGGAGTGGCCCGTCCTTACAGTCAAATATGTGGTATAGGAAATAATTCAGTTGGCTGTTGGACAGGAATTAAAGGAACAATCCCCAATGGATTTAATGTAAATCCTCAGTTTCAGTTAACTGTTGAACCGACTGTAGAGAATGATGGCCCACGGCTGTATACTGATGAAGGCTGGATCCCTCACGCTGGTGGCTGGGTCAGTGCATTAACAAAAATCAGGAATGCAAAATATTTTGAGAAAAGAAAACAAAAATATAACTGAAAAAATTTGTAAGATATGAAAATATACATTTCATTCTATAACATTATAATTGATAATAGGTCGGGATATTATTTAACTATGCAAAGACCAACCCCGGGAAAAACCGTGCAATAAACCTTACAAAGCAATAATTTCCAAATTCAGTTAAATTAAATTGAAATTTGAATGGAGGAGATGGTATAATACCTTTTTAGAAATAAAAATACATAACAATGATAATAGGGGTTAAAGTTTGTGTTATTGGCAGCTTATACATTGATATAGAAATTCAAGGAAAGCAGTGTCGTACATTTGCCGAAGTATTTTTCTTATAAAAAGGATAATTCTAAAGGGGAGAAAGAAGTAATTAACCAGCTTTTTCCGGGGCATGGAAGTTAATGTTAGAATTTTTCGCACTCAGGTGATAAATTTCGAGGGCACCAATAAAATTTAATATAAAAAGGGGAATAAAAATGAAAAAATATGGTTTTAATTTTTTATGGATGTTCTCAAAGAACAAAAAAAACAAAAAGCCTCAACCTCCGAATGAAAAGGAACTTGACCTTGTAAAAAAGATGGGCTTTAATTTTGTTCGCGTACCTACTGATTACCGTTTTTGGATAAAAGATGATAACTATTTTGATCCGGATGAAAAGATACTGGAGTATATTGATTCTTATCTGGAAGCCTGCCACAAGAGAGATCTTCATCTTAATTTAAATATACATCGGGCTCCAGGTTATTGTATTAATAGAAATGATTTAGAAACACATAATCTCTGGCAGGATAAAATTGCCCAGAAAGCTTTTATTTATCAATGGGAGACCTTCAGTGAGAGATATAAAGATATTTCCAGTGACCGGCTCAGTTTTGATCTTTTAAATGAGCCCCCGGGTATTGGACAGTATGGAATGACCAGGGATATTCATGAAAAGATAATGAGAAAAACTGTTAAGGCTATAAGGGCCATTGATCCGGATAGAGAGATCTACATTGATGGTCTTGGAGGCGGGAATATAGCTATGCCGGAACTGGCCGATTTGGACGTAATTCAATGTGCCCGAGGTTATCAACCTATGGCTCTGACTCATTATAAAGCCGGCTGGTGGAATGGTGGTGAAGACCTGCCTGAACCTGAATATCCGGGGATGAAATGGCATAATAAAACCTGGAACAAAGCCACATTACATAAATTTTATAAACCTTGGCGGGAGCTTGAGGAACAGGGAGTAGATGTTTTTATTGGTGAATTTGGCTGCTATAATAAAACGGATAATCAGACTGCTTTAAGGTGGTTTGCCGAACTTCTTGATTTATACGAGCAGTATGGCTGGGGATATGCACTCTGGAATTTTAGAGGACCTTTTGGAATTTTTAATCATGGAAGACCCGGTACTGAGTATGAAACAGAAGGATTATATATCCCGGAAGAAAATTACAAACTTGATAGAGAACTGCTACGGCTGCTGCAGCAGCACAGATTATCATAATTTGAAGTGATACAGAAAGTTTATTAGAAAACATAGCTCCTTTTGAGATGATGCTGGACTATTTAGTTCTTTCATTAAAAAAAGAAACAGAAAAGATTTTAATATATTTTTTAAAAAAGAACAGAAAATATAATTAAAAGGAAGTGAAAAAATGACTATATCTGGTTTTGAAAAGGGGGTAAATCTTGGGGGCTGGATTTCACAGTATGGAGAATTCAGCAGACAGCGTTTTGAAAATTTTATAAAAGAAAAAGATGTGGCTCGTATTGCTTCCTGGGGTTTTGACCATGTAAGGCTGCCGGTGGATGCTCCTGTTTTGTTAAAAGATGAAAAAGATTTTGTGCTGCGAAAAGAAGGTTTTGAGTATATTGATAGATGTTTAAAATGGTGTCGTAAAAACAATCTGAATCTGGTTCTTGACCTCCACAAAGCGCCCGGTTACAGTTTTTCCAGCCTGAAGGACAATACATTATTTTCCAGTGAAAAAATGCAGAGTAATTTTATTTCATTATGGCAGGAACTTACCGAACGTTATCAAAATGAAAAGGATAATTTAATTTTTGAACTTTTAAATGAAGTGGTGGATGAAAAAGAAGGATGGAACAAGCTGGCTCATGAAACAATAAAAGCTATCCGGAAGCTTGATGAAACCAGGAAAATTATATATGGGGGTCCCAATTATAATGCGGTTACTTCTCTAAAAGATATTGCTTTGATTGAGGACGACCCCCATATTATCTATACTTTTCATTATTATCTGCCTTTTATGTTTACCCATCAAAAAGCCAGCTGGACAGATCTTACCAGCAGTATGGATTTTGATGTTAATTATCCCGGACCAAATCCGGAGCTGGTAAATTTTTTGAATAAAAATAATGATGATCCATCTGACCAAAAGGAAGCAGCTGTATTTAACAAAGAATTTCTTAAAGAAAAATTTGAACCTGCCCGTAAATTTAAAAAAGAAAATGACTGCCAGTTATACTGTGGTGAATATGGTGTAATTGGTTGTGCTCCCCGGGAAAGCAGGGAAAACTGGTATCGTGATTTTACTGATATCATAAATGAACTGGAGATCAGCAGGGCGGTCTGGTCATATAAAGAGATGAACTTTGGGCTGGTGGATCAAGAAGGGAATGTAGTCAATCAAAAAATAGTTGATATTATCAGTCAATAAATGTGTTTTAGTAATATATTTGGCTGTAGAAAAAATAGCTGCAGGAGTTAAAACACCAGGACAATCGATTTGTAAATGTGAAGAATGAGAAGGAGGTTATTTAAATAAAGTGACCCGAATTTGTGTAATAGGTAGTTTGAATATTGATTTGGTGGCACCGGTTAAAGAATTTCCCAGGATTGGAGAGACTGTCAATGCCCTGGATTTTGATATTACTGAAGGGGGAAAAGGAGCTAATCAGGCCTATGCTCTGGGGAAACTGGGGGCAGATGTTAGGATGGTTGGTAAGCTCGGTGATAAATTACGGGGCCACCATTACAAAGAAAAATTACAGGAAAACAGTGTGAAGTGTGATACAGTAAGAATAGAAAAAGATAAGTATCCTGGTCTGGCAATTGTATGTGTCAATCAGGAAAGTGAAAATATTTTAATTGTACATTCTGGTACCAATGGGCTGGTAGACATAGATTATATTAAGGAACAGTGGGGCCAGATAGTGGATAATGATATTTTCCTTTTTCAGCAGGAAATTCCAGCCGAGACCAATAAGTATATAATGAAAAAACTGGCTTCAAAAGAGAAAACGATCATCTTCGATCCGGCTCCGGCCCGTCATTTTTCTGATGAAATTTATAATTATATTGATATTATAACTCCCAATGAGACGGAACTGGAAACTCTGTCCGATATAAAATTGAACACGGAAAATGATTTTAAAAAAGCAGCTGATAGGTTGCTGGCTAAAGGGGCCCGGACTGTTATTGCCAAAGCAGGTAAAAAGGGAGCATATATAATCGAAAAAAAGAAATTCAATCATATTCCCGGCTATGAGGTGGAAGCCATTGATCCCACAGCTGCCGGAGATTCATTTAATGCCGGTCTGGCTTATTCATTAAAAGAGGGGAAAGACATTGTGGAGGCAGTAATGTTTGCCAATGCAGTTGCCGCTCTCTCAACTACTGCCCTGGGAGCACAAAAAGCAATGCCCACTATTGATGAAGTAGAAGAATTCAGGAATTAAACTGGTGGTCCAGTATTGATTAATTTAAAAAAATAATCTTAGAAAAAAATGTGTAATCATACATAATAGTTAACAAGAAAAATTCATTTTCAAAATAAATATTAACCAAAAAAAGAATTCAAAACAGGAAACTGTACAGGATAATCTTTTAGCCTTCCGGTGACTTAATTATATAACCCATTTGAGGTTATCATCTGGAAGGTTTTTGTTTGCTTTAAAAAGTTTTTTTTTAAAAAAATGCTAAAATAGAGCTTTTTTATAAAAAAATAAAGGAATTAAGTTAAATATCTAGAATATTATTAACAAATGACTATAAGCAAAAATAACAAATGTTACTCAATGTTAATATGATCTTAACAAGGAGAATAAAAAACATGAAGAAGATTTTAACTGAGTTAAAGAAAAAGGAAGATTCAGGTGACAAAATTTGTATTGCCTTAATTGGTTGTGGTCAAATGGGAAGCAGCATAGTTGCAGTTTCTGATAATTATCCCGGGCTGGATGTTAAATTGGTGGCAGATCTGGAAGTAGAAAGGGGTATCGAAGTATTTGAGGAAATTGGTTACAAAAGAGATCAGATTAAGATTTGCAATCAGCGTGATAAGGCCCAAAAAGCTTTAGAGAAAGGAAAAGTAGTAGTCACGGAAGATGCTTATCTAAGTGGTAAGATACCCGCCATTGACACAATTGTTGAGGCAACTGGTTCTACTGAGGTGGGGGCAAAAGTTGCATATAAAGCTATTCTCCAGCAAAAACATATAATAATGCTTAATGTAGAAACTGATGTTACTGTGGGCTGGCTTCTCAAAAATATGGCTGACCGTGCGGGAGTAGTATATACCGTTTCTGCAGGAGATGAGCCGGGAGCAGTTATGGAGCTATACAGACTTGCCAGAACCATGGGTTTTCAGGTTACAGCCCTGGGCAAAGGTAAGAATAATCCGGTAGATTATTATGTTACTCCCGAAGATGTAAAAGAAGAGGCTAAAGATAAGGAAATGAATCCCAAAATGTTATGTGCTTTTATTGATGGGACTAAAACCATGGTTGAGATGGCCGAAGTTTCGAATGCAACCGGGGCTTTACCGGATCTCCCTGGTATGCATGGACCTAAAGTAGACAAAGAAGATCTAAATAAGAAGTTTATACCAAAAAGAGATGGAGGTATATTTAACAACGATTTTGTTGTTGATTATTCTACCGGTAAAGTATCCCCCGGAGTATTTGTGATCTTTACCACAGATTCCGAACATCTGAAACAAAATTTAAGTTTTTATTCGATGGGGGAGGGCCCCTATTATACATTATTTAGGCCTTATCATTTATGCAGTATAGAAACTCCTGTTTCTGTAGCCCGGGCCTGTATAACAGGAGAACATACCATTAACTCTGAGGAATTTAATTCTGAGGTAGCTGCTATTGCAAAAAGAGATCTGTCAGAGGGTGATGTGGTGCAGGGAATTGGCAGTAAAGATGTCTTTGGCAGGACTTATTCTTATAAAGAAGCACAAGAGAAAAATACTCTTCCTCTCGGTGTTTCTCAAAACTGTAAGTTAAAAAATGAAATAAATAAAGGCGAACTGATAACATATGATGATGTTGAGCTTGATAGTAATTCATTTGTGGTTAAATTAAGAGGGATTCAGGATAGTTTGAAGGACTAAAGAAAATTTTAAAAGGGAGGGATTATTTGTGAAAAATATAGAAAAAAATGAAGAAATAAGTATGGGTATTATTCTGGGTAACAGAGGATTTTTTGCGGATGAATTGTGTAAAAAAGCCCGGGCAGAGCTGTTACCGCAATTAGAAAATATGGGTATAAAACCAGTTATTTTACCGGAAGAAGAGAATGTTTACGGTAGTGTAGAGACCCGCAGTGATGCCAGGAAGTGTGCTCAATTATTCAATCAACATAAAGATGAAATCAAAGGAATTATCGTTTCTTTACCCAATTTTGGTGATGAGAAGGCGGCTGCCCAGACACTGCGTATGACTGAAGTGGATGTTCCGGTTCTGGTCCATGCTTTTCCCGATGATGTGGGTAAAATGGATTATGAAAATCGGCGTGATAGTTTTTGTGGTAAGATTTCGGTCTGCAACAACTTAAGACAGTATGGAATTGATTATACTTTAACTGAAATGCACAATGAAGATCCCGCTTCTGAAAGTTTTAAAAAGGACATAGAGAAATTTAAGGGTATCTGTCGGGTAGTTGATGTTTTGAATGGAGCCCGGGTGGGAATTATTGGGCCCCGGCCGGCGGATTTTAATACAGTACGCTACAGTGAAAAACTGCTGGAGTATAATGATATTTCAGTAGAGCCGATTGGAGTAATTGATATTGTTGAAGAAATCGATACCTACCGGGAGGAAGTTCAAAACGAAGTAGAAAAATTGAAAAATTATATGGATACAAGTGAAGTAGATGAAGAACCACTGCGTAAAATGGCCGGTTTTTCTCTGGCAGTAAATAACTGGATTGAACAAAATGATCTGGATACAGCAGCTATTCAGTGCTGGGATGCTCTCCAGAAACACCTTGGTATTAATCCATGTGCTGTTATGAGTTATCTGTCCAACAGTAATCTTCCCGCTGCCTGTGAATCTGATGTTATGGGAGCATTGAGCATGCTGGCTCTCCAGGCAGCTTCTACTGAACCCAGTGCCCTGGCTGACTGGAATAATAATTTTGGGGATAACCCAGAGCAAGCAGTTCTCTTCCACTGTGGTAATTTCGCCAGTGATATGTATACAGAGTGCAAGATGAAGTATGCTGAAATCCTGGGTTCTACGCTTGGTGAGGAAAATACTCAGGGTGCAGTTTATGGTATGCTGCAGCCTGGTGATATTACTTTTGCTCGGTTGAGTACTGATGATACTCAGGGAAAAATTAAAGCATATGTGGCAGAAGGTGAAATAGTTGAGGAAGATTTAAAAATAAATGGTTCCTGGGGAGCAGTGAGAGTTTCTGAATTACAGGATTTGCTGCAGTATATCTGTAATAATGGTTTTGAACACCATGTTGGAATTAATTTATCAGCTGTTTCCGATATTCTGGCAGAAGCATTTGCAAATTATATGGGCTGGGAGGTATATAATCATAATAATTAATTTAATTTTGGGTTTATTACCCTTTCCGCAGAGAACACTTACAAAAAGGTGTTTTCTGTGGTTAATTTTTTTAACTATATAAAAATTATATATCATATTCTAAAGAAAGATTAGAAAGATTATTTTTTCTATACCCATAACACCCATAACGCCAAAAATTTCTTGCGGGGTATGGTGTAATAAAATTTATTAGAGGTGAAGACAGTGAATACAAAAATAGCTCCTTCTCTTGATTGTGCAGACTATGTGAATTTAAAAAAAGATATAGAACAGCTGGAGGCAGGTGGAGCTGATATACTGCATATTGATATAATGGATGGTCACTTTGTTCCTAATTTTACTGCCGGGCCCAATCTGGTATCAGCTGTCAGTGAGATCACTGATATACCGGTTGAAACCCATTTTCAGATGGAAAAAAATACAGAGTTTATTCAAATGTTTTTGGAGGCGGGCAGTGACATAATTACCTTTCATGCTGAATCCTGTGACCGGTATTTTCAGGCTGTACAGCAGATAAAAGAAGCAGATAAAAAAGCTTCTATTGCTTTAAATCCGGGGACTCCGGTGTCTATGATTGAGCATGTGCTGTCCAGACTGGATATGATAATAATGATGTGTGTAGATCCTGGATTTGCCGGACAGAGCTTCATTAAGGAAGTATTACCCAAGATTGAACGGGTAAAAGAAATAATTGATAACAATAATTTAGAGGTCGATATAGCAGTTGATGGGAATATTAACAAGGAAACAATTAAATTAACCAAAAATGCAGGAGCCAATGTTTTTATTCTGGGCACTTCAAGTATCTTTCAGGAGGGTGCTGACAGGGAAGAACGGACTAAAATTTTCAAAGATTACTGTGAACAGGTGTAAGAAACTTATGAAGGAAATTTTTGAGAATAATATGCGGAGGTGGTTAGTTAATGTCTTATTTAATGGGGATTGATTATGGTACCGGAGGAGCTAAAGCAACGATAATTGATGAACAGGGAAGTGTTTTAGGTTATTCCTTTGCTGAATATGAAATTATTAATGAAAAAGCAGACTGGTCAGAACACGATCCCCGGGAATACTGGGAAGTTGCCTGTAAGATAATTCAGGAAGCTATTAATGATGCCGGGATTAATCCCGGCGAGATTAAGGGAATTGGTACATCATCGGCTCTCCCTTCTACAGTTCTGATAGATGAAGAGGGAGAACCAATAAATCGAGCCTATAATTTACTGGACAGAAGGGCTACAAAGGAAGTTGAGTATCTGGAAGATAAGTTCGGCAAAGATAGGATATTTGAAATTACAGCTAATCGCCTTGATGATCAGCCTGCAGTTGTAAAACTTTTATGGGAAAAAAGAAATAGACCTGAAGATTTCGCCAGAATTGATAAAGTGCTAACTATTGATGGGTATATTAGATATAAATTGACAGGGAAAGCTACCATGCATTACTCGGCAGGAATTTTTTATGGTCTGGCCTACGATATCCGTCAATTAAGATTTCGTAATGACATGCTGGAAGAAATAGGAATTGACCCTGAAATCTTTCCCCCAGGTTCTCCCTGTACGGAAATTGTTGGTAAAGTAACCGAAAAAGCAGCAAAAGAAACCGGACTGGTCAGTGGTATACCTGTACCGGGTGGGCAGGTGGACTGCAATGCTGCCTGGCTGGGGGCAGGTGCCACACAGCCGGGAGATATTCAAATGAACTTAGGTACCTGTGGTAATTTTGGTATTATTCATAATGATGAGCAGTTTATGGAAAAAATGTTTGCTTTTCCTTATACGACAAATTCCCGGGAAACATATATTACAGTTCCAACAACTTTGACGGGTGGCCTTCTTTTGCGCTATATGAGGGATAATTTTTCTCCGATAGAATTGAGTGTTGAAAAAAAACTTGATTTAGATGCTTATGACCTTCTAACTCTGGAAGCTTCTGAAGTTAAACCGGGGAGTGAAGGATTAATCGTTTTACCTTATTTTCAGGGAGAACGGACTCCTATCTGGGATGTTAATGCCCGGGGAGTAATTTTTGGCCTTTCTCTGTCCCATGGTAAAAAACATGTTGTTAGGGCAATGATGGAATCTGTAGCTTATGCTTTATATGATTCCTTTCGACTGGTTAAAGATATAAGAGAAATTAATTATCCTCTGGTATTAAATGAAGGAGGAGCAGAAAGTAGACTGTGGCGTCAGATAATTACTGATGTGTTCAATGTGCCCACGGTTCTGGTTAAAAATAGGGTAGGGGCCCCCTATGGGGATGCAGTACTGGCCGGAGTAGCTACTGAAATTTTTCCTGATTTTTCTGTTACCCGGGATTGGGTTGAATATACAGGACATCTGGAACCAGATCAAAAAAATCATAAACTATATATGGAGTATTTTAAGGTATATAAAAACATATATGAACATGTGAAGGAAGATTTTGTGGACCTGGCTGAATTAAGAAAAATAAGAAGTGATTTATAAAAAGAAAAGGGGGAAGGCTTAATGAAAGGAATAACCCAGTTTGATACAGCAATCCTGGGCTGTGATCATGCCGGTTTTGAGTTTAAAGAAAAAATTAGAGAATATTTTTCCCATAAACAATTCAGAATTGAAGATGTGGAAAAAGAATACAATGATCCTATACCTTATATTAGATCAGCTTTTAAAGTATGCCGGGAAGTACTGCAGTCCGAAGGAGAAGCTCTGGGAATTCTGGTCTGTGGAACAGGAGTTGGAATCAGTATTGCTGCCAATCGAGTTCAGGGAATTAATGCGGGCTTAATTTATGATGAGTTTAGTGCAGAGTATGCCCGCAAACACAATAATGCCAATGTTTTAGTTTTTGGCAGCCGGACCATGGAAATAGACGAGGTAAAAAAAAGAATTGATGTCTTTCTTGAACATGAATTTGCCGGAGGGAAATATGCTGAGAGAAATGAACTGCTGAAAGAAACCGGTTCATCTCCAGAGGTCATAGATCAAATACTTAAAGATTGAGTGGGTGATAAAATATGGCAGAGAAAATGAAAGCTGTAGAAATAAAAGAACCAGGAGATTATGAATATAAGACAGTAGACAAAGCAGAATGTCCGGCCGGGGGATTATTAATAGAGGTTCTTGCCTGTGGTTTATGTGGTTCAGATTTAAGAATTCTGGCCAGTGGACATGATAATATATCTTTTCCCTGGATTATTGGTCATGAAGTCAGCGGCAAAATAGTTGAAACAGGTGCTGAATATGGTGGTTTCTGGGAAAAAGGAGATATTCTTGCTGTGGCACCGGTGGTTTATTGTGGAGAATGTGAATTTTGTTTAAATGCCCGGTATGAATTTTGTGATAACATTAAAGAATTAGCTCAGAATTGGCCGGGTGGTTTTGCAGAATATATGTCTATTCCAGAAGAAAGTTTAAAACTGGGTACTATTCGAGAAATTCCAAAAAATTTAGATCCGGTACAGGCTGCTGTAGCTGAACCGGCCTCATCTGTGATAAATGCACAGGAAAAAGGAAAAGTTGGTTTCCAGGATACTGTGGTGATTATTGGGGCCGGCCCAATAGGCTGTATCCATACCAGTCTGGCCCGGGCTAAGGGAGCCAGGCAGGTGATAACTGCAGATATTAAGGAAAATCGTCTGGAGAAAAGTGAATCATTCGGAGCAGATATCACTATCAATGCCGAAAAGAAAGATCTTGTTGATGAAGTTAAGAAAATGACAAAGGGACTGGGGGCGGATGTTGTAATAACTGCTAATCCGGTTCCTGAAACTCAGGTTCAGGCAATTAATATGGCCAAAAAAGGAGGAAGAATTTTGTTTTTTGGGGGCCTTCCCCCTGATAAAAGCAAACCGGGCATTGATACCAATACTGTTCATTACAGGGGACTCCATGTTATCGGAACTACTACTTTTGCTCCCCGGCATCATCTGCAGGCCCTTGATTTATTTAGATCCGGGGCTATACCTGGAGATAAGCTGATTACTCATAAAATGCCTCTATCAAAATTTGCAGAAGGTGTAAGGCTGGCCCGGGCAGGTAAAGCACTAAAGGTTGTTTTTCTTCCCGGAAAAGAGAACAATAAAGTGCAGGAAAATTTAATATAATAAAGAATAATTTATAATGTAAATAATGAAATTCAGGTGGGTGGTTATATGAATTACTCAAAAGAAAAAATGATCAGGGTATCTAAGTTATATTATGAAAAAGATTACAATCAACAGGAAGTTTCTGATTTAATGGATATGTCCCGGCAGACTGTCGGTAGAATACTGGAAGCTGCCCGTGAAAATGGTATAGTTCAAATTAATGTGCAGGATTTGAATAAAAAACATTATAAGGAACTTGAACAGTACATTGCAGAAAAATTTAAACTTGATCAGGTTATTGTGGAACAAATTTATGACTATAGTTCAGAATCAATTAGAAAAGCACTTGGTAAAAGAGGAGCAGAATTTTTAGTGAATAAAATTAAAAAAGGACAGACCCTGGCCTGCTCCTGGGGCCGGACTTTGCTGGAAGTGGTTAATGTTATGGAATTTGTTGAAAAGGGAGTAGATGTAGTTCAGTTTAATGGGGCTTTAGAACAGATTTATCTGGATATTAATTCCAGTGAGCTGGCCCGAATTATGGCCGATAAACTGGGAGGAAATAGTTATCATCTTCATGCACCTGGAATTGTGGATTCCAAAAAAATAAGAGATCATATTCTGGATGACGGAACTATCAAATCTGTACTAAACAAAGCCAAAAATGCAGATCTGGCTGCTATTGGTATAGGAGCTATAAAAGATTCACCTCTTTATACTCAGGATTATATAGACAAAGATCATCTGGAGGAGTTAAAAGATAAAGGGGTGATTGGTGATTTATGTTTGCGGATGTTTGATAGTGAGGGTAAGTTTGTAAAAACATCTCTTGATGACCGCATTGTGGGGGTTACAATGGAGGAGCTTAATCAGATAGATTATGTGGTTGGGATTGCAGGTGGTGAGAATAAAGTTGAAGCTATTGAAGCCGTATTACAGGGAGATTACCTGGATGTCTTGATAACTGATTCTTATACCGCTTCTTTGTTAAAAGACCAGATTGATATACTTTAAAAAAGCAAGAAATAACAGTGAACATTTTTGTCACCGGCTGTAGTTGATGATTTAATATTTTTTCATTTTACCAACTGGAGGGCAGCACTAAATGAAAAAAATCAATTTTCTTAAAAAAAAGAGTACTCAAATCAGAAAGATGCTATTAAAAATGATATACAATGCAGGCATGGGTCATACTGGTGGTTCCCTGTCCAGTACCGATATTTTGACCACATTATACTATGGAATAATGAATATAGATCCCGATAATCCGGAATGGAAAAAAAGAGACAGATTTATTTTAAGTAAAGGCCACTCCATTGAAGCCTATTATTGTATACTGGCAGATAAAGGATTTATCCCCAAAGAAGAGCTAAAAACATTTTGCCAGTATAAAACCAGGCTAATAGGTCATCCCAATAATAAAGTTCCCGGAATTGAGATGAATACCGGTGCCCTTGGTCACGGCCTTTCAATTGCTTCCGGAATGGCCAATGCGGCCCGGATGGATGGAAAATCATATAAAGTATTTGCCTTAATGGGAGATGGTGAACAGGCTGAAGGCTCCATCTGGGAGGCAGCCATGACGGCCGCCCATTATCAGCTGGATAATCTGGTGGCCATCATTGACAGGAACAGATTACAGATAACAGATGATACCGAAAAAGTAATGTCCTTAGAACCTTTAGCGGATAAATGGCAGGCTTTTGGCTGGGAAGTTAGAGTAATAGATGGTCACAATCATGAGCAATTGTTAAACACTTTTAATCAAATTCCCTTTGAAAATAAAAAACCTTCTTTAATAATTGCCAGAACTGTAAAAGGAAAAGGAGTTTCCTTTATGGAAAATGGGCCAGAATGGCATCACGGGGTACCTGATGAGGAACAATTAAAGCAGGCATTAGAGGAAT
>PWDW01000024.1 GCA_003553225.1 Halanaerobiaceae bacterium | reverse complement strand
TGGGATTCAAGTACATTTAGACCTACTTTTTTTAGAGCTCCTCTTACTGCACTTATTTGTGTTAAAATGTCAACACAGTATTTATCCTGTTGAACCATTTTTTGCAGACCTCTAACCTGACCTTCTATACGATTTAAAAGTACTAAAATTTCTTTCTTTTGTTCTTCATCAATGGAGTTGTCATTCTCTTTGTTGGCTGAACTCATAATTTGATTAACCCCTTATAATTATTTTTATTAAATTGTTCCCCAAATATAAAAATGTTATCAAATATCTATTTTCTATAATAGCAATAACTATTATATGTGTCAACAAGCTATTGTAGTATTTGACAACACTCAGTATTAATGTTATCCTGAATCCAAATTAAAATAAAGAGGTGGCTATTAATAATGTCTATTCAAGAAAAATCTCAGGAACTTGCCGAAGAAATAACTGATACACAGGAATATAAAGAGCTGAAACTAGCAGAACAGGCTATTCAAAATGATGAAGAAGCCAGTCAGTTAATGGAAAACTTTCAGTCCACACAAAAAAGGATTCAGATGGCTCAATCTAATGGAAAGCAGGTATCTTCTCAGCAGCAAAAACAAATGAAAAATCTGCAGGCTAAAATGCAAAATAATGATGTGATAAAAAACTTTATGGAAAAACAGAAACAGTTCAATCAGGTAATGAAAACAGTTAATCAGGTTATAACCAGTGAGCTGCAGGAGAATGGAAATCAGCAGACTGAACAGGACTAGTTATTATCTTTAAAATAAAATATTAACTAAAATTTAAAGTCATAGACTAATAATCTATGACTTTTTGTTTTAGGCTGAAATTCCTGCCAGTCGGCCAGTAGAAAAAGCAATCTGAAGATTAAACCCCCCTGTATCACCATCAACATCAATAACCTCTCCACAGAAGTATAGGTTTTTAATTATACTCGATTCCATAGTTGAACTGTTAAGTCCTTTTACACATATACCTCCCGAGGTCACAATTGCTTCCTTAAAAGAACCCAACCTGCTGATTTTCAAGTTAATATTTTTCAGCAGAGCTGCAAATTTTTTTCTTTCTTTTCTTGTTATTTGATTAACCCGGTGGTTCCACGGTATTTCACTTAAGTGAATTATCACCGGAATCATCTTTACGGGTAAAAGTTCTGATAGGGAGTTTTTGAAAAATTTATTTGAGTATTTCTTGAAATCTCTGATGATTCTTTGGTCTAACTGCTTTAATGATAAACCAGGTTTTAAATCAATCTCCAGCAAAATATTATGAAGTTCCGGATTCCTTATCAGTGAACTGGCAGAAAGAACCAGAGAACCAGCCACACCAGAATCTGTAAATTCCAGTTCACCGGTTCTTGAAAAAACAGCTGTCCCGTCTTTTTTCATTTTTAAATGAATATTCTTTAATTTAAGGTAATCCGCTCTTCTGACCCAGTCTTCTTCAGTTTTTAAGGGTACCAGAGCCGGTTTTGGTTTTATAATTTCATGCCCCAATCTCCGGGCCCATTCATATCCATCACCGGTTGAACCGGTTTCAGGATAAGACCTCCCTCCGGGAGCGGCAATTATTCTGTCACTTCTAATAATGTTATTATCACCTTTTAATTTGATGCCACAGGCCTTCCTGTGTTCTGTTAAAATATATTCCACCTGACCCTGTTTTAAATCCACTCCCTTTGAAAATATATACTTTTTTAAGGCCTCAATTACATCCTGGCTTTTTTTAGAAACCGGAAACACTCGTCTCCCGCGCTCTACAGTAGTTTCTAATCCCAGATTCAAGAAAAATTGTCTTAATTGATTATTATCAAAGGTGTAAAATGCACTGTACAAAAAATCTGAATTTCTATTTATAAAATCAAAAAACTGACTTATGGGTCGAGAACTTGTAAGATTACATCTGCCTTTCCCTGTTAGGGATAGCTTACGTCCGGGCTCCTTGTTTTTCTCAATTAAAAGAACATCATTATACTTTTCAGCTGCAGTACCTGCCGCCATCATACCTGCTGGCCCGGCCCCAATAACAATAATATCCCACTCCACTAAATATCTCCCCTTAAATAATCAATTAGAAAAATTTACCTACCCTAAAATACCAAAAACCACTTTTATTAACTCCCAGGACTATTTCATCTGTCATTCGCCCATATAGCTCCGACATTTCAAGAGATATTTCTATTCCCAGAGCATTCATACTTTTATCTTCCTCCCGATCGAACATATAGGCGTAATCATAAAATAATGCCCCATTAAAGCTTTTGAAAAAAAGAGGTAAATGACCGGCACCACTGTTTATCCTGTGCAGTTCTCTTCTGTATTCCAGATTAAAAACACCGGTTTGTTGAGATAACTGCCGGGAAAATGAACGAACTTTATTCAATCCCCCAATTCTATAATTCTGTAATTCATTATAACCTCCAAAAACTCGGGTGGCAATTTCATTTTTATCATTCCAGGAAAAAGCATATCGTAAATTCGTTTCCAGAGCATTATTATCCTGTTCCTGAAAAAGATCTCTGGTATATTCAATATTTGTGGATAAATTATGAGTAAAATTATTTTTACCCCACACTCTGGCCATCTGCCATCCGGGGCTAATTGTCAATTGGTGATGGGTTCTTTTAGGCTCAGTTTGGCCCATAATACGTGAAAAATTTAAAATAGCATACAAATTATGAGCCGCAAAATAACCACGTTTAAGGGGCAGACCCAGTAAGAAAGCATAATTTTCCCTTACTTCTTTAAATTCACCTTGAGAAAAAATATTCTGTGTACTTAAAACCAGCTGAGAAAAGAAGTGAGGAGTTCGATCTCTTTCATAGGAATAATTAAAAACCATTTGAGGCCGTCTTACCCGGCTGTCAAAACGTAAATCCAGCTGATACTGATGATTCTGTAGAGCATCAATACCTCCGGTCCTTAAACCCAGGTATCCTTCTGATTCACCATTGTAATAGGTATACTGAAAAGATGGAATCCAGTAGCGAGGCCACATGGTTAAAAATGGGTTATAAGGTAGTGCTTCATATTCAGAATCAGCTGCTGTATCCTTTTCATCAGAGTGATTATTTTTTTCTGGGTCATCAATAATAATTGATGAAAACTCTATATTTTGATTCTCATTTCTTAATTCATGTTCAACTTTATTATCTGCTTTGTTCATCTCAGAATTAAAAGACAGAGCTTTAATGTCTGTTGGCTCTTTCCAGGAGCCGGGGTTATAATCCACAGCATAGATATCATAACCCTCTTCTGAATACCCCACAAAAATAATTTCATTTCTACTTTTACTGTACTGTGGTTCAAAAGCACCTGTGAATTTATCTGTAATTTGGTATATTTTACCAGATTGTAGTTCATAGGCAAATAAATTAAATCTCTCTGTCCGGTCTGAACTAAACAGAATTGTATCTCCCTGGGGTGTCCAGGAAGGATGAATATTAATGTGATTGTCTACAAGTACCGGGACCATCTCATCTGTTTTTAAATCAAAATAATATATATCTCTTTGCCCTCCGGTCCAGACACTCATTAACACCTTGTTATTTTCAAAAGAAAAATCCAGCTGGGAAAAAGTAATATTTTCCGTACCCTCCAGCAGTACTTCTGTTTTTCCAGTCTCCAGATTTTTAATAACCAGGTCGGTAAGACCCTGACTTTGTTTTATATAAATAATATTTTCTTCATCCACCCACTGGGGGCTGTATGCACGCTGACCCTCAGTAATTCGTTTTTTTCCCTTTTGCACAACATCATAGATATAAATATCATAGTATATTTCTGAAGGACTATAATAATTTAATTCCGGATATACTATTTTTTCCCCTGATAATGACCAGTCCAGTCCTTCTCCAGCCGGATTATTCAAACTTACCAGATGATGATTCCCATCATCATCAATTAATCTTAAAGAAGGAAATAACTCACCATAATGGTAATAGGCTATATGCCCGGTCTGTGCTGCTGCAGAGGGATTCATGGTCATCCAACCATGGGTGGTTAAACGTTCGCTAAAAGCAAGATCACGATCGATTTCACGAGCCACATTAGATGCGGTCCTATTTATATCCCTTTTCCAGTCCTCATATACCTGGTCAATATCATCTCCCAGTATTTCAAGAAATATTCGGTTAATATTCTGACCGGGGTTTCTACTAAATTCATGACTGATTTCTACCATCTTATCTTCTCCATACTCTTCAGCAATATATTCAAATATTGAAAGCCCATAATAATATATACTTCGTCCTCCAGAAGGCCAGGAACCCAGATCATATGGCCCATGTACCTGGTCAATCCGATATAACCTATTCTCTGCAGCAGAGGTCCGCAGGTGCATGTTATTTAAATCATTACTGCCCCTGCCTCCTGTGGTAAATTCAGTCTCGGCATACATTGCATATCCTTCAATCATCCAGTAGGGAAGTAAGAAATTGGGAGTTGACAGCAGGGGAATTTTACCCAGAACTCTTCTAAGATTTCTTACCGGGCCAAAATTCATATCAAGATGTAATATATGTGTATATTCGTGTACTAACAGCAGGCGCAAAAAGTCTTCATATTTTCCCACAAACCCGGAATAAATATCAGGCTGGCGAAGATTTATATATATACGATTAAAATAGAAAGGGGCGGCGGCTGCATTAGCGGTATCCTGTTTATCATTTATTATTATATGGGTTTTTTGTGGAGGCTTATAATTCATAAATTCAACAAGATCATCATGAATATCTTCAGCTATTTCTGCTGCTTTATAGGCGGTTTTTTCATGCTCTCTATTGAAATTTACTATAAAATTTTCAGTTTCAAAATAATATCGGCCCTCCCGGGCATCTATTACAGCAGAATTTATGGAAATCAAAATAAAAAAACAAAAAATTAAAAAAATAAAACAAACATTTTTTTTCATCATTTTCCCTCCTCCAGTAGAACAGATTAAAATTCTTTACTTCCCATTTTAGCAAATGCACGGGCATATATTTTAGCAGCCTGTATAAGATCATCGATTGCTATATATTCATTTTTCCGGTGGGCAAGCTGTTTTCTGCCGGGAAAAAGAGGCCCAAAGGCTGCTGCATTATCTATGGCCCGGGCATATGTCCCGCCCCCGATCGCAATAGGAGTTAAATCATCTCCCGTTACCTGATTATAAACATCATTGAGAGTTTTAATCAAAGGATCATCCAGCTGAAAGTATAAAGGTTCATAATGTAGATTAACATTCAAATTTAAATCAAACTCTGCAATTTCTTTTTCTATTCTGTTCAGAATATCACTATCAGAATAAGTAACAGGATAACGTATATTTATTTTCAAACTCACTTCTTTTTCATTTAGTTCAATAATTCCGGGATTAAATTTTAATTTTCCGGAAACATCATCTTCAAAATAGCAGTTTATATTTTCGCCAAAATCATCAAGACCAATTTTTTGGGCATAAAATTGAACAAAATTTTCAATTTCATTTATTTTTTTCTCGGTTATTAAGGAGTTTAAAAAAACCATCAAACAGGAAACTGCATTTGTTCCTTCTTCAGGAGTACTTCCGTGAGCAGAAACACCATATGATTTTAATAATAAGTTTTTATCATCTGTTTTTTCAATTTCTAATTTAAATTTACTTTCCTCGATTTTTCTCTCAATATTTCTTTTTAATTCATCAGCAATATTGGTTTCCAGATGTGCCTCACAGTAGTCGGGAACCATATTGTGAGCATTGCCCCCCTGAATTTTTTTAATTTTCAACCTGCCAGTTTCTTTATTCTCAGAAACAGCTGAGAAAGTTTTCTTTACTTCAAAAACTAAAATTCCTTTCTCGGCATGTATGACCGGGAAATTGGCATCAGGGCTAAACGCCATATCCGGAATTTGTTCTTTATCCAGATAATAATTTATTCCACCCCAGCCACTTTCTTCATTGGTACCATATATAACTCTCATTTTTTTATTAAGAGAAAAATTAGTTTCTTTTAAAGCCTTTAGCACATAAAGCATAATCACAGCTGGACCTTTATTATCCACACTGCCTCTTCCATAAATTTTACCATTTTCAACCGTTCCGGCAAATGGTTCATAATCCCAGCCATCTCCAGCCGGTACAACATCAAGATGACAGAGTGAAGCCGCCATTTTTGGGCCTTTTCCAAGCTCCAGATGTCCGGCATATCCATCAACATTTTTTGCATTTAAACCATTTTTTGTGCCACACTCCAAAATATATTCCAGAGCTTCATTTACACCGGGACCAAAAGGCATACCCGGCCGGGAAGTTTGTTCAACACTTTTTATTTTTAATAGACCCTGTAAAGTTGATATTATATCATCACGATATGATTCTATTTTACTATCCAGTTTGTTTAACTGCATCATTATTGGCCTCCCAGCTCTTTTTTTTCCTGACAGCTGTGTTTTTTTTCATGTTGAACCAGCCACTTTTTCCTGTAATTTTTACCGGCATATCCACCTGTCTCTCCATTTGATTTAATAACTCTATGACAGGGAATGAATATAATTATTGGATTTTTTCTGCAGGCCCTGCCTACCGCCCGAACAGCATTTTCTTTTCCTATTTCACAGGCAATATCCCGATATGATTTTACCTCCCCATAGGGAATATTTTTAATACAGGACCATACTTTTTTTTCAAATTTTGTCCCCTTATAAGAAAGGTTAACCTTGAATTTATTTCTTTTCCCGGTGAAATATTCATTAAGCTGATCATAAATCAAATTATATGTATTTCTAATCTTTTTGTCAAAATAAAATCCTTTACAGTCAATCTCATTCATTTTCCCTTCAACAAATTTCATGCTCTTAATAGAATTTACAACAAATTCAACCTCTAAGATACCAATCGGAGAAGGGTAATAACTTATATAACTACCACTGTCCATTTGGGTACCTCCCCTGATCGTCAAATAATATCTTTCTGCTCGGTAAAAACAAAATATAATCCACCTTAATTCCCCCGGAATAAATAAAAAATTTTAGACCAGACTTGAATAAAGAGCTTTAATCGAATTAATAATTAAGTCAGGTTCCTGTTCTGCCCGCTCAAGATCACCTCTCTTGGTTTCACCACTTAAAACAAGAATGCTCATTATATCGGCTTTATTGGCAGTTTTAATATCTGTATATAATCTATCACCAACTAAAGCAATTTTTTCCTGCTCTACACCAAAAATTTCGGAAATATAATCAATCATTAAGGTGTTAGGTTTGCCAACCACATAAGGATATTTTTCTGTGGATGTATGTAAAAGCTCTATTATGGCTCCACAGTCCGGCATTGTAGCTCCATTTTCCAGGGGGCAGACCTTATCAGGATTGGTTGCAATATATTCAGTCCCCCTTAAAATTAAATCATGAGCATCCCAGAGCTTTTTATAGTTTAGAGAAGTGTCAAAACCCAGAACCAGAAAATCAATATCCTCTTCTTTATCTTCTTTTATTTTTAAATCTGCACCTTTAAAATCTTCTTTTAATTTTTCTGTACCCACAATATATACTGATGCTTTTTCATCCCTTTTTTTTACATAATCAGCTGTAACCTCACCGGAGGTGATAATCCTATTTTGAGAAATATCTATACCGAGTTTCTGTAATTTCTGCTGATAATTAGCTGAATTTTTTGAAGAGTTATTGGTAAGAAACACAAATTCTTTTTTGCTATTTTTAAGAAATTTTATAAATTTATCCGCACCGGGAATAAGCTCTTCTCCCAGATAGATGGTACCATCCATATCCAGAATAAAACACTCTATTTCATTTAAGGTCATCAATACATTCCCCTTTAGCCAATTAGTGATTTAAAAAAGCCTATTTAATATGCAGATTTATGCATAAAATAGGCCTTCTTATTCTCAATTACCTTTTTCATTTTAGCAAATTACTGCTAATTATAGAATACTATCTCACTGCTAAAATAGAAAAATAAATTAATGGTTAAAATAATTATATATTAATAATAAGTTGATGTCAATCCACAAAATTCACTATTTTAGGACATGGTTTTAGTAATTTGAAAACTATCATGCAGGGCATTAACAGCCCTGTCAATTTTACTTTTATCAATTAAACAAGATATTTTAATATCTGAAGTGGTTATTTTTTGAATATTAATATTTTGTTCCCCAAGAACTGAAAACATTCTAGCCGCAATACCGGGAGTAGATATCATTCCTGCCCCTACAATCGATACTTTAGCAACATTTTCATCAATCTCAACTTTTTGTGCGGAAACACTTTCTGCTGTCTTTTTTATAATATTTTTATTTTGTTTTAGTTCTTCAGTTTTTATAGTGAAAGTTATATCATTTAGATTATTATGCTGCAGGTTCTGAACAATCATATCAACATTAATACCATAATCTGCCAGACTGGTGAAAAACTTTCCGGCAACACCAGGTTTATCCGGCACTTTCAGTACGGTAATTTTTACCACATCACTATCAAATGTTACCCCTGTAACATTTTTTCTGCCCTCCATTTTTTTTACCTCCCGAACTACAGTACCTTTTTTATTTTTAAAACTGGAAGCTATATAAAGCTCAATTCCAAAGTATTTAGCCATTTCTACAGCCCGGGGATGTAATACCTCGGCACCTAAATTAGCCATCTCCAGCATTTCATCATATGATATTTCATCCAGCTTTTCAGCATGTTTAACAATACCCGGGTCAGCTGTATAAATACCTTCAACATCGGAAAATATTTCACACTTTTCGGCATCAAGAGCTGCAGCCAGGGCTACTGCTGTTGTATCTGAACCACCACGTCCTAAAGTAGTAAAATCATTGCTGGAATTGACTCCCTGAAAACCGGCAACCACAACTATTTTTCCCTGAGCCAGTTCCTCTTCCAGACGGCCTCCCTCAATTTTTTGAATTTCGGCCTTATTAAATTGATCATCGGTTTTTATTTTCACCTGACTTCCGGTTAAAGATATTGCGGGATAACCCCTTTCCTGAATTGCCATACTTAAAAGAGCAATTGATACCTGTTCTCCAGTACACAACAGCATATCTCGTTCACGGGGAGGAGGATCATCAGTAATACGATACATCTGATCAATTAACTGATCGGTACGATCCCCCATTGCAGATGCAACTACAACCATTTTGTTTCCTTTTTTATAGTATTCTATAATTCTTTCCGCAACATTTTCAATCCTGTTTTTATCAGCAAGAGATGTTCCTCCATATTTTTGTACAACCAGACCCATACTATTCTCCTTTCTCAGTTTTGGTAGATTTATTCTGGCCAGGATTTTTTTCTTCCTGTACTCTGATCACACTGTTTATTTCAATAACATCCTCAATTTTTTCCAGTTCTGAAATAGATCTCATTAAAAATTCTTCTCGAACCGGATGTGTAATCAGCACCAGAGGTACCACAGCTGAACGACGATGTTTCTGTAAAACCGAAGCCAAACTGACCTGATGATCTCCCAGCACTCTGGTAACTTTAGCCATAACACCGGGTTTATCATTTACTCTAATACGCAGGTAAAATGAATTTTTTACATCTTTGATTTTTTTAAGATCTGCCCGGGCCCCGGAATCAATAAGAGTGGCTCCCGGTCTATGCTCACATATACATCTCGCAACCTGAATGATATCAGCTACTACAGCACTGGCTGTGGGCATCTGACCGGCTCCCTGCCCATAGGACATAACATCCCCCACCGCATCTCCCTGAAGATAAACAGCATTATAAATATCATTTACAAGGGCCAAAGGATGATCTTTTGAAATAAAAGCTGGATGTACTCTTACATCCAGCTTGTCTCCATCTTCTTTTGCAATTGCCAGAAGTTTTATAACATACCCCAATTCTCCGGCCAGTTCAATATCAACCTGTTCAATATCCTGAATCCCTTCTACAAAAATCGATTCCACATCTATAAAAGACTCGAAAGCAATTGAAGCCAGAATTGATATTTTATAGGCTGCATCAAGTCCATTTATATCGGAGGAAGGATCTCTTTCTGCATACCCAAGTTTTTGGGCCTGAGTTAAAACATCTGAAAATTCTTCCTGGTTTTGGGTCATTTTTGTTAGAATATAATTGGTGGTCCCATTTAATATACCATAAATTTCTTTTATTCTATTGGCAGCCAGAGACTCCTTAAGAGGACGAATAATTGGCAGTCCACCAGCAACACTACCTTCATAACTGATTTCCACTCTGTTTTTATCAGCCAGACGGTGAATTTCCGGGCCATACCGGGCAATAACAAGTTTATTGGCGGTAACTACACTTTTTTTAGATTGAATAGCCCGTTTTATATAATCATAGGCAGGCTGTTCTCCACCTATTAGTTCAACAATAAGATCTATTTCGTCATCATTTAGTATTTCATCAGGATTGGTGGTCATCATACTGTCCTTAAGATTTATATCTCTTTTCTTATCCCTGTTTTTTACCAGCACTTTTTTTAGAGATATTTCTGTACCTATTTTGTTATTAATATTGTCCTTATTTTGCTGTAATACTTTTACCACACCACTACCCACGGTGCCCAGACCCAGTAACGCAATATTTACCATATTTTTATACCCTTTCCCTATATAAAATATTTTTTTAAAATCCTGAATGGTTCAGAGAACTTCAACTTAGTCAAGTATAGATATTTTATCATTTAGAATATAAAAAAACAACCAATTTTAGGACAAATTAAACGAAATTAATGAAAAAAATAAATTCAATTTGAATTATGTCAAGAAAAAAACACCGGGAAATTCCCGGTGTTAGAATATAAAATTAATATCTATATAAATTTTTAATTTAAATCAGAAGAAAAGTAACTATTCAGCTTTTTTCTGCTGGACTTCCTCAATAATATTCTGCTGTTGCTCACCGGGAACTTTAGCATAATGTGAAAATTCCATTTCATAATGGCCATATCCCCCGGTGATTGATCTTAAATCACTTACATAAGAAAACATTTCTTCTTGAGGTACTTCGGCTTTGATTATCTGGTTTCCATCATCAGGATCCATACCCAGTATTTTACCACGGCGAGAATTTAAATCTCCCATTATATCTCCCATAAATCTTTTGGGAACTACAACCTTTACTTTCATAATTGGTTCCAGTAAAACAGGTTTGGCCTGTTCCAAACCCTTTTTAAATGCCATTGAAGCCGCAATTTTGAAGGCCATCTCAGAGGAATCAACTTCATGATAATCCCCATCATAAACTGTAACCTTAAAGTCAACCACTGGATAACCGGCTAATACACCTTCATTTCGAGCTTCATCGACTCCTTTTTCAACTGCCGGTATATATTGATTGGGAATTGCTCCCCCAAAAATTTCTTCTTCAAACTCAAATCCCTGTCCCCGGGGAAGTGGTTCAATCTTTAAATACACATGTCCATACTGGCCCCGGCCCCCGGATTGTTTTTTATGGCGATGCTCAACATCTACTTTGGTTTGAATGGTTTCTTTATAGGCTACACTGGGAGTAAAGGTTTTAAATTGTACTTCAAATTTACGTTGACAGATATCATTAATTGTATTTAAATGAATATTCCCCATTCCCGAAATCAAAAGTTCTTTGGTCTCCCGATTATAATTAACTTTAAATGTCGGGTCTTCTTTGCTGTAACGGTGGAGGGCAGAAGACATTTTTTCACTGTCAACTCCTCCGGCCGGTTCTGCGGCTAAAGTGAGCATAGGTTCTGGAAAATCAATCTCCTCTAATACAAGATCAACATCCGGATCACATATGGTATCTGATGTTTCCAGTTCATCCATTTTAGCAACAGCACCTATCTGACCTGCAGTAAGTTCCTCAACCTCTTCCTGTTCACTGCCCTTCAAATGATATAATTTGCTGATAACTGCCTTGTCTTTACTGCGAGATACAATGATTTGATCTCCTTTTTTTAAGGAACCGGAATAAACTCGAAATATGGAAAGTTTACCGATATATGGATCAACCATTGTTTTCCCCACCTGACCGACAAAAGGCCCTTCTGGATCACATTCAATTTCATTTTCTTTTTGTTCGGAAATCTTTTTGCCCTGATCGGGAGCAGGAAGCATTTGAAGAAGATAATCAGAGAAAACTTTGACTCCCGTATTGTCCAGTGCTGAGCCGGCAAAAACGGGTACTATATCACCAGCTTTAACCCCCTCAACCAGAGCACCTATTAGTTCATCTCCCGTTATTTCTTCATCCTCAAGATATTTCATCATTAATTCATCATCTAGTTCAACAATAGTTTCTATAAGATCAAATCTATAATTGTCAATTACATCCTGAAAATTTTCGGAAACATCCTGGCCTTTTTGATCCTGATACATTTTTTCGGATAAAATATCCACTACCCCCTGCAGTTCTTCTCCCTCTCCGGCGGGAACCGTGATGGGCAGCAGGGTTGTATCATATGTTTCTTCAAGCTCGGCTAAAGTACCGGAAAAATTTGATTCTTCCTGATCAATTTTGTTTATAAATATAAAACGGGATAAATCATTTTTTTCTGCAAGATCCCAGACCTGGTTGGTGTTAACTTCTATACCTGCCTCACTATCAACCAGCAGGATCGAAGATTCCACCATACTTAAAGCACTGACAACTTCAGCTCTGAAATCTGCATATCCCGGTGTATCAATCATATTAACCAGATAATCACAATCAGAAAAAGTAAAATATGAATTGTTGATGGAATATTTATGGTCTTTCTCCTCTGGCATAAAATCTGATTTACTGTCTTTGTTCTCTACACTTCCCGCCTGATCAATAACTCCCGAATTAAGTAAGATTTTTTCCGTCAGGGTGGTTTTACCTGTACCACCATGAGAAATCAAAGCAAAATTTCTAATATTTGCGGTTTGCACTGTCATATAATTACCAGCCCTTTCTTTTTTAGTTGCCTGATGATAATTTTCCAGTTTTTAAAAACATTTAACTGGGTGTTGATTAACTTTTAAAATACAATAATTAAAAAAATTGTATATGAAAAATTTTTGATAGCTTCTTTTAAATTTAATCCCTTTTAAATTTAATTATTGCTTGTACAGTAAAAAATAAAATTTCAAAAACAAAAAAACTTATGATTCCTGACCAAATAAAGATGTTTTTCTATAGCTTTGCTGTTAAATAACTTCCTGCAGGGCAGTCATTTATAATTAAAATCAATCAATTTTTCTAATAAAATTCATGATAATATTTTCTTAATCTTATAATAATCAAAAAACTAATATAATTCAACCAGGAGAAAAAACCATTCTGCTATTTCCAATTTTATTTTATACCACTTTTTATACCACTTAATATATTCTATATAAAACAGTAAAAGTCCTGCAAATTTATGTAATTTGCCTGAAGCAAATTTTTAGTATTTTTTATTCCTTAATATATATAATTGTCTACAATGACTGCACTGTGAAAAGTATATTTTATTTGATTTTGAAATAACATTACTGTCATTAAAGCAATCATAAATTGATAAGTCTTAAATAACAGTTATGCTGGATTACCAAATATTACATAATATGTATATAATAAAATTTAAAGCATTACATTAATATTTATAATAATGAAAAAAAGAATTTTAAAAAATATCAGGACAAAATAAGGATAAATTATCTTAACAGAACTAAATTATCTTTATGAATTATCTCATCCTGATGTACATAATTTAAAATATCATTAATTTCACTGGAATGGCTTCCTTTTATTTTTCTTACTTCATCAGCAGAATAATTTACCAGACCTTTGGCAATAACAGCTTCTTCCTGATTAATTATATTTACTAAATCTCCCCGTTTGAAATCACCATCTACCCGCAGTACACCCCCGGGCAAAAGGCTTTTATCTCTTTGAAGTAGTGCTCTGGCAGCACCTTTATCCACCAGTATTTCACCCTGTGTTTCCAGATTAAAGCAAAACCAGTGTTTCCTTTTGGATAAAGTTTCCTCAGCAGGAAGAAAAGTAGTTCCCAGGGAAAAATCCTTTTTTTGTTCAAGCATTTCAATGATATCTAAAAGAATATTTTTTTGAGCTCCATAACCAATTATCATTGTAATACCGGATTCAACAGCTATCCGGGCAGCTTCTATTTTGGTATACATGCCCCCGGTAGATACATCACTGCCCCGGCTCCCGGCCATTTTTTCTATTTCTGTAGAAATTTGATCAACCCGATGAATTATTTTAAGATCTTTGCAGTCCCGGGCAGGATCCTGATTATAAAGCCCTTTAATATCTGTAAGATTGATCAGCAGTTCAGCTTCTACCAACCCCGCTACCCGGGCTGAAAGAGTATCATTATCCCCAAATTGAATTTCTTCTGTAACAACAGTATCATTTTCATTAATAATTGGTATAATACCATAATCCAGAAGAGTATCCAGGGTATTAAAAGCATTCAAATAACGAGTTCGATCCTCAAGATCACTGGCTGTAAGAAGTACCTGAGCCCCCTTTTCACCATATTCCCGCAGCAGTTTATTATATATTCCAATTAACTGCCCCTGACCGACGGCAGCCGCAGCCTGCTGCTTTTTGATAGACTGCGGTTTTTGAGACAGGTTTAATTCTCCCATACCAGCAGCAATGGCTCCTGAAGTAACCAGGAGTATTTCTCGCCCCTGATTTTTCAAGTCAACAATTTGTCTCAGCAGCCGGTCAATAAGTGTCAGGTTAAGTTTACCACCATTATGGGTTAAGGTGCTGCTCCCTATTTTAATAACAATTCGGTTATATCTGTCTTTTAATTTTTTGCTTTCCGCCATAATTTTTCACTCACAGTTATTTATTTTAATTCTTCTTTCAGGACTTTGATGAATTTTTTATTTTCTTCAGGCAAACCAATAGTTACCCTGATATGTCCGGGATAACCCAGAGGCTTACCCGGCCGAATAATAACTCCTTTTTTTAACATGTTTTCAAATAGCTCCCCTGAATTTGTCTTAACATTGACCAGAATAAAATTGGCCTCTGTGGGTACATAATCCATACCCATTTTTTCAAATTCATTATAAAGAAATTTTTTGCCCTGTTCATTGTTTTCAATTGTTTGTTCAAGAAACTTTTTATCATTCAGTACAGCCCGGCCCGCAGCTTGAGCAAGTCGATTGACATTAAAAGGATCACGAGCTTTCATCAAAGAACCTATAATCTCCGGGTCAGCAACTGCATATCCCAGCCTTAAACCGGCCAGCCCATATGCTTTAGAAAAAGTTCTAAGTACAATAAGAGGATAACCCTTTTTTATGTATTCAATACCATCAACATAATCTTCATCCTGAACATATTCATAATAAGCCTGATCCAGGATAACCAGGACATCATCAGGTATCTTTTTTAAAAACTTCTCCAGTTCATTTCTTTTGATTATTGAACCGGTAGGATTATCAGGACTGGTCAGAAAAATCATATTGGTTCTGGAACTCACAGCATTTTGAATTCCTGCTAAATTTTGTTGATAATCTTTGGTCCAGACCCGGATAATATCACTGCCCATAAGATTGGCTATAAATTTATATTCAACAAAAGAAGGATAGGAGATAATAACCTGACTGTTATTATTCAAAAATGTTTCTCCAATAACCTTAATTAAACCATCAGAACCATTACCTACAGCAACCATTTCATTATCTAAATTCAAATGCTCACATAGAACTTTTTTAAACTTTCTTGATGCTCCATCTGGATATAAATTAATGCTGTCCATTTCTTCTTTAAGTGCCTTTTTTACCTTTTGGGAAACCGGGAGCGGATTTTCATTGGAGGCTAATTTGATAACTTCTTTTAGCCCCAGCTCTGCTTTTACCTCTGAGATCGGCTTACCCGGTATATAAGGTTGAATCTGGTCAATTTCATCTCTTAGTGATTTTTTCCAGCCTTTACTGAGCTTTTTTTCTTCCATTCCTATCACCATCCTCTTCTGATTTTTTTTCAGCACACTGATAACTTCCTAATATTTTGAACAGACCACATTTGTTCTTTACTTCAATTAAAGCATTTTTTAGAATACATTGCTCCTGATGACCTGCCAGATCAATATAAAATAAATACTCTCCCAGCTTCTTTTTGGTGGGTCGTGATTCAATGCGGGTCAGGTCGATGTTTCTTTCGGCAAAAGCACTGAGGATTTCGTGGAGCACACCGGGTCTGTTAACCTCAGGAGCACATATAATAGAGGTTTTATATTTTTTATGTGGTTTATATTTATTTACATCTTCAGCAGCACATTCCCGGGCCAGTACAACAAAACGAGTTTGATTTTTCAACTCTCCCTCAATATTTTCGGCCAGAATCTCCAGAGGGTATATCTCAGAAATACGCCGGGAACCTATCATGGCACTGTTTTCTCTGCCTCGTATTTTTTGGGCGGCTGAAGCCGTACTATCGGTATATTTTAATTCAACATCAGGCAGATGTTCATAAACAAAGTCTCCCGACTGGGCCAGAGCCTGAGGATGAGAATATATTTCCTTAATATCATCAAGAACAGTATCTGGTTCAGCTAAAAGGAAATGTTCGATAGGTATAATAACTTCATCAATTATTTTTAAATCAGATTTATCGAGCAAAAGATCCAGACTAATATTCACAGAGCCCTCCTGTGAATTTTCCAGAGGTATAATACCCCGTTCAATATTATTCTGGCGGACATTTTCTACAACTTCTCTAATTGTTTTATACGGAATTATTTTATCACAAAATTTTTCGTAATTCAAAACTGCCATTTCACTAAATGTGCCCCGGGGGCCAAGATAACCACATCTGTTTTTTGGTTCTGTATTATCTGTCATCTTTTCACTCCTTTTTTAAAAAAATAGCTATTTTAAAAATTATTTAAAACCGACTTATTTATGAATAATAACTTTGCCCAATAAAAAAAACTCCGTCCTATAAAAGAACGAAGGTCACTTCGCGGTACCATCTTTTTAAGCTGTCTAAATAGCCCATACTCAAAAAGCTACTGGTTAACAATAGCCTGTCCCTCTAACGGAGGACTAACCGATAAAACCTACTTTAATTTCAGCTCATAACTCCCAGGGGAACTTCAAGTACTGTATTTTTGACCGGCTTCCACCATTCCGGACTCGCTTTAGAAAAAATACAGTCCTCTACTTTCCCTGTTCCCAGTTTTTATTATATTTTAATTTTTATTAATTATATATTACTCTTCATTAAATGTCAAGATGTATACCCTTTTTGTTTCCAATCAATCATCTATATCTTCAGCCGGAACTTCTACCCTGGTTAATATTTCCTCAATAAACTCATCTCTTCCTTCTCCGGTCAGCTGATGTTCATATTTTAGTTTTATACGGTGTCGGGCCAGGTAGGGAAACAAAAATTTAATATCATCTGGAAGAACATATTTACGTCCGGTCACAAAACTATAAGCCTGAGCTGCCTGCATCAAAAACAGTGAACCCCGGGGACTGATACCCAGTTCAATTTTTTCTTCCTGACGTGTTTCCCGACTCAAATCCCTAATATATTCCAATAAAACTCTGGATATTTCAATCTCCTGTACTTTTTTCCGTAAAGAGATTATATCTTCAGCCTCAATAACCGGTTTTAGGTCTGACAGGGGGGACTTCCGCTTAAATCTCTGCATAATTTTTATTTCTTCATTTTTATCAGGATATCCCATGGCAACTTCCATAAAAAATCGGTCCAGCTGAGCTTCCGGTAAGGGAAAAGTCCCCTCCAGCTCCACCGGGTTTTGGGTGGCAATCACCATAAATGGTTCTTTAAGCCGATGATACTCACCTTCTATAGTCACCTGTTTTTCCTGCATTGCCTCCAGCAGACTTGATTGGGTGCGGGGTACAGCCCTGTTTATTTCATCTGCAAGTATAATATTGTTCATTATAGGCCCGGGTCTAAATTCAAAATCACCCTTTTTTTGATTATAGTAATACATTCCTGTAATATCAGCAGGCTGCAGGTCGGGGGTGAATTGAATTCTCTTAAAGCTGGCATTAATAGAACGGGCCAGACTTTTTACCAGTTTGGTTTTTCCGGTGCCCGGGACATCATTGATTAATATATGTCCCCCGGCTAAGAGACCGGTTAATAGCAGGTCAACAACTTCCTGTTTACCCACTATAACCCGGGCAATATTTTGTTTTAGTTTCCTTATTTTTTCGTCAATCATATTATTCCTCCCGGAATAAAAAAATTATGGTCCACTTAAATCAATAAAGAACCCATCAGCATGAAAATAACCAGAGGAACAATTACAGCAGCTGCCAGTAAAATAAAACCAACAACATAACTCAAAAAATAAGCTATTAAAGCCCTTCCCGTTCCCAGATACATACACTCTCTTAAAGAAATAATAATTAGAATACTAGTCCAGATAAACAAAATTGAAAATGAAATATACAGTAAATCCTGGCTGTTTAAACGAACCACAAAAAGTGCTATAAACGGAAGTATAACATTGACTACACTAATAAAACCAAAAGAGGAAAAAAGACCCCAGAAATCCCATTCTCCTCCAATAATACTGCCGGAAACCGAAAAAATAAAAGTCATAATCAAAAGAGATAAAATACCGACCAAAGGAACCACAAACAAATATAACAGCAGATAAGTTCTGTTCTGTAAAAAAAGAGGATTCACAAAGTACTGACTTATAATATTGTTGATCATATTGAAAACCAAAAATATAATTGCTGACCAGAAAATTGGCTTTCTATAGGAGATTTCGTTTAAAGCAGCTGCCGGGTCTGTAAATATACCAATCATCAGGTCTAAATTATTCACCCTTTTTGCCCCCTCTGTACTCATAATTATCATTTATTATGAAATATTAATAACCGGGTACTCTGTACTCTATTGATGATTTTAGAGTATCTTCTATTTTATCAGCTATTTTTTCTTCTGAAGATGAGAATATCAGGGAAATAAACTCCGGGAAATTAGCCGTAAAAAACCTAAGCTGTTCCCATAAACCAGGTTCCGGAAAATCATAATATACAGGATCATCCAGTTCAGCCTCCCGGCCGGCAGCCGCAAGGGCTTCATCCATTCCACCTAACAGATCAACAAGACCATGATTTAGAGCCTGCTGACCGCTGAATATTTCTCCAGTTGCCAGTTCCCGAATATCACTTTCATCCATATCTCTGCCCCCAACAATATCATCAATAAACTGGTCATAAAAATTATCTGTCAGATCCTGAAGCAGCTGTCTTTCTTCATCAGTCAATTCCCTGATAGCCATATCTTTATGTTCTCCAGAAGTAATAGTTTCCATTTTAATACCCAGCATATCCAGGAGACCTTCCGGATTTATTGTTTGATAAATAACTCCAATGGATCCGGTCATGGTTCCCGGTTGAGCCACTATAACATCTGCCGGAGCCGAAATATAATAACCCCCGGAAGCAGCCATATCTCCCATTGATATTATTATTGGTATTTCAGCCTGCTGTATTATATTATATATTTCCTGAGAAGCTGCTACACTTCCACCTGGAGAATCAATTCTAAGAACCACTGCCTGTAAATTTCTGTCCTCTGCTTCCCGAATACGTCTACCTACCAATTCCGGAGTGATTGCCGCCGTACCAAAACCCGGATGAGTATCAACTATAGAACCACTTAATTTAATCCTGCCCACCAGTTCTCTGTTTTCTACAGCCGGTCTTTCTTCCGGTGCGGTAATCAATATACCAACTGCCAGCAGGGCTCCAAATAAAATGACAACAAAAATAACTCTTTTACCGGTTCTGGACATAAATTACTCCTCCTTTGTGAATAATTTTAAAAAATAAAATATATTATTCAAACCAGCTGTAAATCTGTTTATACAAATTCTGCAAAAATAATCATTATTCCCAGAAATACAAATAAAAAGGCAACAATAAAATTCAGTTTTTTCCTGGGTATTTTTGAAATATACCTGCTGCCCAGAAATGCTGCCAGGGCATGATTGAGAGCCATAGCACTTAATGAACCGGCCAGTACCACCAGCGGATCACTGCTAACCGCAATAAGAGAGAGCACTGCAAGCTGAGTTTTATCTCCCATCTCCGCAATAAAAATAAGGGTAAAAGCCGTCCAGAATCCGGAACCAGGACAGGTTACCGGCTTACTTTCTTGATCACTAAAAAAGGTGTAAAAGCCAATACCAAGAAAGATTGCAGCTCCGATTAATATTATAATATTTTGAGGAATAAGATTTACGATAATAGAACCAAAAATTACCACCAGGCCAATATTTAAACTCAGAGCAATAAAAGCTCCCAGAAAAACTTTTAATCCCGAATTAGAAACAGATAAACAAAAAGTAACCAGCTGGCTTTTATCCGCCATTTCTGCAATAAATAATGTGCTGAAGACCAAAAGAAAAAATTCCAAAAGATTCAGCTCCCCGAAAATTTAAAACCATTTCTTAAAACTTTGTTATCCGAAAAACAAAACAAATATATATAATTAATTACAATATAAATTTATTTTCTTAGAGTTCAGCATTTACCGGCAGCCAGTCCAGTACTCTCTGAATCTTATTATCCCAGTAACTCCAGGTGTGTTCTTCGCCAGCATCTTCCTCATATGTCAAATTAATATCTGACTCCAAGGCAGCTTTTTTAAATTGCAGATTATTTTTATATAAAAAATCATCCTGCCCACAGCACTGATATAAATCAGGATAATCAGCCGCATTTACTCTGCCTGATTTTAAAATAGAACATAAATCATTCCTGCTGTTTTTTATGTTTTCCAGATCTCCAAAAATCATTTTAAACTCTTCATTCATCTCCCCCTCTTCATTCTTAATTAGCTGGATTAAATCCAGGGCACCGGACAGACTGGCTGCAGCTGAAAACTTTTCCGGCCTGTTCAGAGCAATTTTAAAAGCCCCAAAACCTCCCATTGAGAGACCTGCCACAAAATTATCGGTTCTCTTTTGGGAAAGGGGAAAATATCTTCTGGCAATAAGTGGAACCTCTCTGCTTATAAATGTCCAGTAAGGATAACCCTGTTTCATGTCCGTATAAAAACTCCTGTGCACAGCCGGCATAACAACGGCCAGACCTTTTTCGGAAGCATACCTTTCAATTGCTGTTTTCCTCATCCAGGCACTATGACTATCAGAAAGTCCGTGCAGTAAATAAAGTACCGGAAAGTTTTTTTCCGGCATAATATAATCAAGATTGGATAAATCATCCTGAACCTCTTCTTCACTTCTCTGCTGGGGTAAAATTACATTCATAGATGTTTCTAGATCCAGTATTTTAGAATAAAAATCAAACTGTACAAATGCCATAACGGACACCTCATTATTTTTTTATTATTTTTATATAAATATATATATCTGGTTTGCTAAACTTATAATGTAACAGATGAATTTATTTCACCTTATATTACCTTATTCACCTCACCTTTTGGTAAGCCCAGTCCAGCCAGCTGCATAAAATAGTAATGTCCTTGCTCTCAACTGTTGAACCACACCAGATTCTAAGTCCCGGAGGAGCAGCCCGATAAGAAGAAATATCATAGGCCACATCTTCTTTGGCCAGAAGCTGTACTATTTTGTCAATTTTATCTTCTTTTAAATCCAGCTGAAGGCAAACACTGGTATGAGAACGTATCTCCGGCTTCTCAGCTAAAAAACTAATCCAGTCTCTTTTATCAACAAATTTCTCTATCTGCTCAAGATTATTTTTACTGCGTTTGATCAGATTTTTCAGCCCTCCAATAGATTCAGCCCATTTTAAAGATTCGAGGTAATCCTGAGTACAGAGTAAAGAAGGAGTGTTAATTGTAGAGCCTGCAAAAAGAGCTTCATTAAAACTACCATTCTTGAAAAGACGAAATATTTTAGGTAAAGGCCATTCGGGAGTATAACTTTTTACCCTTTCCACAGCTCTTGGGGATAAAATCAACATTCCATGTGCTGCTTCACCACCCATGACTTTCTGCCAGGAATATGTACCTACATCAATTTTATCCCATGCTATATCCATGGCAAAAACAGCTGAAGTAGCATCACAGATAGTCAAACCCTCTCGATTGTCCGGAATCCAATCTCCATGGGGTACACACACCCCGCTTGTTGTCCCATTCCAGGTAAATACCACGTCACTGCTGAACTTAACTTTACTAAGATCGGGTAGTCTCCCATACTCTGCAGAAAGCACTCTTAGTTCTTCAAGCTGCAGTTCTTCTCTGATATCCTGAGCCCAGGTATGACCAAATGATTCAAAGGCAATAACATCAACCGGACGGGGCCCGAGCAGATTCCACAGAGCCATTTCAACCGCTCCAGTATCAGAAGCCGGTACAATTCCCAGCAGATAGTCATCAGGTAATTCAAGTATTTCTTTTGATTTATCAATTGCCAGACTTAATTTCTTTTTACCCTCTTCACTCCTGTGTGAACGCCCAAAAGGTGTGGATGATAAGTTCTGGAGGTCAAAAGATGGATATTTTGCACAGGGACCTGAAGAAAAGGTCGGTCTTTTGGGTTTCCGGGTTGGTTTCTCAGACATATCTTAATCACTCCTCTTAGTATATAACACAGCATTCGGTTCTTTATATGATATGTTACACATAAGAAATAATATTTTTGCAATCCGAAGGCTGTATCTATTTTATATTTGCTTATATATTTGCTAATATTTGATTATATTTGATTATATGAGTTTTTAATTTGTTATATTAAATTTTTTATAATTTTGTGGATTAAATTAGTTATGTGATATAGATGCATTGTATTATAATATTCAATAAGAAACGATAAAATCCTTTGTAGGAAAATGAAATTTGCAAAATTATATCTCTGTATAATAAAAATATTTGCAGCAGAATACTATTTTAGTTAAGTGCTAAAGTAGATTACTGATCTTATATAATATGAGTCACAGCCACTTCTTTGGTGAAAAATCCGGATACAAGCTGTCCTTGCTTCATTCAATAAAAGACAGAACTTTCGTCTTCTAAAAAATATCATCTTCCCCACCCAAATTAAGATCTGGAAAAGATTGTCCGGAATTAAATTCTTCCTTTGTATTATCATTATTTTCAAGAGAAGTAAACTGCAGCTGGTGCAGTTTACTGTATAATCCATCATTATTAATAAGTTCCTGATGGGTTCCCGTCTCCACAATCATCCCTTTATCCATAACAATAATGTTATCCGCTCCCTGAATAGTTGACAGGCGGTGGGCAATGACAAAAGTGGTCCTATCCTGAACAAGATGATCTATTGCCTTCTGAATCAATATCTCCGTCTCGGTATCTACCGAGGAAGTTGCTTCATCCAGAATTAATATTTTAGGATCAGCAAGAATAGCCCGGGCGATAGAAACACGCTGTTTCTGTCCTCCCGACAGTTTAACCCCCCGTTCACCAATTACTGTATTAAAACCCTTAGGCATTTCTTCAATAAAATTATCACAGTTGGCCGCCCGGGCGGCCTGTTTTACTTCATCTTCATCAGCATCCAGTTTTCCGTAATTAATATTAGCCAGCAGGGTATCATTAAATAAAAAAGGATCCTGCTGCACAATACCAATATGGGATCTTAAGGTCTGTGCTTTTATTTTTTTCAGATCATAACCATCAATTTTAATTTTACCTCTCGTCGGATCATAAAAACGAGGGATAAGATTAGTTAGAGTAGTTTTACCGGCTCCACTGGGCCCCACAAAAGCAGCCATCTCTCCCGGTTTTACAGTAATATTTATATCTTTTAGAACTTCTACTTCTTCATCATAACTAAATGAAACATCATCAAATTCAACCAGTCCCTGAACCTCTTTGAGATCTTTAGCATCAGGGTCATCTTTGATTTCAGGCTCAATATCCATAACTTCAAAAACTCTTTCACAGGAGGCCAGGGCCTGCTGGATCTGATTGTAAAACCGGGAAAAACCAGTTATAGGGTTATACAGCCGGGGTAAATATCGAATAAAAGTGACAAAAATTCCCGGACTTATTGACCCGGCATAAACCTTCAGGCTTCCGTATCCCAGAACAACAATTGTCCCCACCTGATTCAAAAAATCAATAATAGGCCGAAAAGTACGAAAGAGTATTCCCAGACGCAGACGAGACTGATAATTTTTCCTGTTTTTTTCTTCAAAGCGTTCATATTCATAATCTTCTCGAGTAAAACCTTTTATTACCCTTATACCGGCAATATTATCCTGAAGCAGTCCATTAAGATCACCAATTCTTTTTCTTAATCTGCGAAAATTTTTTCTAAATTTTAAACCGAAAAATCTGGTGGTTATAATCAACAGAGGAGCAGCAATTAAGGCCAGCAGTGTTAGCCTCCAGTCCCAGAGCAAACAAAAATATAAAACAAAAATAAGAGCCGAAACATTACGCACAAAGTCAATAACCGGATTAATAATCATATCTGCCAGGGAGTCAACATCATTTACCACCCGGGCCATTATATCACCGGTACGGTTATTCTCATAATATTTAAAGGAAAGTTTCTGCAGATGACCATATACTTTACCCCTTAAATCAAAAATTAGGGACTGGCCCACATACACGGTAATAAAACCCTGTATTACGGTAAGCAACCTGCTCAAAATAAAAAGAATAATAAAAACAAGAGCCAGAGTAACCGACTCTGTTACCACAGCCGGATATTCTCTCATCCAGTTGTTAGACATATAGTCAACTGCTCTTTCAATATATGGCGTTATAGGCAGCATTCGGGTAAACTGATCTTCCGGAGATATTAATTCCTCATCTGTATCCTGAGCTCTTTCCCCATTCAGTACAGCCGCCTGTTCTCTTTCTTCAAGAATTTGACCGGAATTACTCCTCTGACCATAACTAAAAATATTATCCACGGCCACACCCAGGACCTGGTCCGGCAGGACTCCAATAAAAGAACCTGCCAGAGCCAAAAATAACACTATGATAATCAAAGGTAAATACGGGCGGGCAAACTTTAAAAGTCTAAAATAAGTTTCCCGATAATTTACCTCCCGGTCATCTTTTCTGTCTCCTCTGGGTCCATGATAATGCAATTGTTTTCCTCCCTGTTATTTGTCAATAATTTTTTGTTGTTTTTCTTATGATTTTTCTTATCTTAATGTTTTATTCTTAAAAAATACCTGTTATATTAAGTATTTCTAATTTGCTGATCATAATTAAATCATGGGCCTCTTCTAGGGTGAGATGACTTTCATCTTCCTGCAAAAGCTGCTGCTTATATTCCAGTTCAGTTATTGTGCCCCTGTTCAGTTTTTCTTTTTGATGCTGACTGTTCATTTCTTCTCTTTGCAGCCTCAGCTCACTCAATTCTTTCTGTTCTTTCCTCAAATATAGATTATTCATTTTATTTTCCAGATCACTTAACAGTTCCTGCTTTTGTTCTTCATAATTTCTTTCTATATGAGTTAACTCATCCTGCTGTTTTTCAATCTCTAGATCACTTACTCCCCCATCAAAAACACTGTACGAAAAAGATATATCCGCACTCCATTCTGGATCCGGCAGCATAAAATTTCCGCCTACAGTTATTTCAGGTGCTGTTTCTTTTTTAAGCTTTACCAGATCTTTTGTGGCCCATTTTTTTTCATTTTCGAAGGCCAGCAGAGCGGTACTATTCTCCAGCAACAATTCTTTTTTTCTTTTTTGATCATGAAAAATATCTGTTTTTTCAATTAAATCCTGTTTTTTATTTAAATATTCTGCTTGATCAGTAATTATTAATTCTTCATTTTCATCCAGACCCAGGCTAAGGGCAAAACTTTTATTCTCCTGATTAAAATTTTCCTCCAGCTGTCTAAAATTTATTCGGGCATCTTTTTTTTAAATTTCAGCATTTATGAGATCTCTTTCCCCGGCTTCATCAATTTCTAACTGACGTTTTACGGTGTTATAGTGATCTTTAGCGTATTTCAGCTGTTCTTGACCAAATTCCACTCTTTTTTGAGACCGTATTAAAGAAAGATAATCACTTATCCATTCAATTATTTTATCATTTTCTTGATATTTATATCTTTCTTTCTGCAGTATTATATTATCCTGGAGCTGTTTAACCCTGGCTTCACTTTCAGTTATAATTCGGGGAAAAAGTACTGTACTAAAATTTATTGACAGATCAATGCTATCTTCAAAATTAATTAAATCACCGGTACTGCTCCCGGATATTCCCAGTGAAGGATTAATATTAAAGCCCTGATATTCACGAAAGGAAGATAAACTTAATGATATATCAGACCTTTCCTCATAAACTGGGTCAGACATATAGCTGTACCCACCACTTAATTCAAGATTCCAATCCCTTCCTGCTTTTTGTATTCTCAAATTTCTTTCCATATTTAATATGTTTTTTCGGGTTTCTCTTAGCTCATTATTGTTTTCAATACCAATATTAATGGCTTCTTCCAGCTTGATCTTATTTTGACCTGCAGCAGTACAGGTACATATAATAAACAGCAAAATTGCTGTTATGAAAATCCATATTTTCCCCCTACTTAAGCTGCTCATCATATACCCTCCCGAGGTCCAACCCCATACTCTGCATTAGATTAAGTTCACTTATCAGATAATTTATTATTGCTCCATTCAATCTGTTCTCTGCTTCAAGTAAATCAATTTCTGCCGACAGCAGTTCATTTTCTGTTCTCGTTCCCGCCCTGTACTGTTCTTCAGTAATCTTGAAATTTTCTTGTTCCTGTTCAAGACTTTTTTCACTCATTCTCATCTGTTCTGCGGTTCTCTGAAAAGAATTAAATTGACTTCGAGCCTGGTTTTTTATCCTGCGAGTATTTTGTTCTAAATTTAAATTGGCCAGCTCTAAATTATTTTCCAGCTGTTTTTCATCCAGCCTGGAAACACCTGAGACCCGGGCCCGTTCTAAAGAAACTTCATTAAGCTCTACCTGCCGCTGATCAACCTCCAGGCTGAAATCATTTTCCAGAATCATATTTACCGTTTCCTCCCGGGAATAATCCATTACTGCGGGCTGTTCCACCTCAGCTAATTTAAAATCAACATCATCTATAAGGCCAATTTCATCCCTGAACTCCTGTATTTTATGCTCCAGTTCTCTTCGGGAATATTCCAGTTCAATCTGGGCATTTTCGTAAGCATGTTCAGCACCTGCCAGACTCATCCGCCCCGTATATCCTGCTTCATACTGGGCTTCGGTAACTTCCAGCTGTCTTTTCTGCAGCTGTTTCTGTTTTTCTAGTATCTCTATTTCTTCCCGGGATGTTAAAATTTCAAGATACATTTCGGTAATCGAAATGATGGTTCCTCTTTTCTGTCCCTGAAAGGATTCTCTGGCCTGATCCATCTGCAGCTCAGCCTGCAGCTCATCATATCTTGATTGAGTGCTTAGTTCTTCAGCCTGTGTTTTTTCATATTCAATTTCAGCATTTTCTAATTCCAGCCGGGCAATTTTAAGATCAATACTGTGTTCCAGAGCCCGTTCAATTGTCTCCGAAGGAATCAATTCAACTATTTCCTGTTCAGCAGTCTCCTGTTCAGCAGTCTCCTGTTCAGCAGAAGCAGAAAATGAAAAAATCATCATTCCTGTAAAAAGTAAAAAAATGATAATCATGATATTTCTGTATTTCATAGCAATTAACACTTCCTTCCTTATTTTTAAAAAATTGCTCATTTTTCCCTAAAAAACATACTAACCTAAATATATTTTTATGTAATAACAGTTCTTTTGTAAAATGTATATCAATTGATTAATATAATCATTTTATCTTTAAATCCAGTGATTGTCAAATTAAAATCTACAGTCTACAGGGATATAATATATTTTTGGGGAGGATGAAATCTACGGTTTTATATATAGAAACAGGCCTTCATCCCCCCTTTTAAATACAGCTTAGAGTGGTGTGATCTGGAAGAGAGGATAAAAGCCTGAATAGGATTTAAAATATATTATTTGCCATTTATTGTATACTGAAAATTGTATTCTTCAGGTACAATCCGGTACTTATTTAATACTGATATTGAAGTTCCCCCAACTCCACTTACCTTATGATCTATATTTAAAGTTATTTCTTCACTATCCTTAAGCTGATAGGTATAACGTGCTCTTGTCAGATTTTCTATATCATGTAAGCGGGCATTGAAATTAAATTTTTCAGCACCAGTTACTCTAAGCCCCCGTCCCTGATCATCTTCCAGGTCCACCCTTTTTACTTCGGTTTTATTTCCATAATCCTGTGGAATTAGATAGGGCTCATATTCCTGTTCAACAGAGCTTTCATATATTCCTATTTTAGCTCCACTTTTTCTATCCGGGTATGTGCTGAAAGGACCACGTCCATACCATCTTAAATTTGAGAACTGACGGGGAACACGCATCTGCAGACCCGCTTTCGGCAGCCAGCAGGGCTGCTGGCCCCGGGGAAGCACTTTCACCCTTACGGTAAGAACTCCCTTTTGGTCAATAATATACTTAAATTTAATTTCAAAACCTGTATTATAATAATTTGCTGATAAAATTTGATCAGCTGTTAACTGTACTTTTCGGTCTGTGGTTTTTAATGATATATTGTCCAGTTCAGTTTTCAATTTATCGAGTCCTACAGCCCTCCAGGCAGAAGCTACATTATCCCCCAGTTCATCAGACTGATGGGGAAGATCCATATGAAACATACACCAGCTATCAAGCTCATTGGCCACCGGAGGGCGCCAGACATTAAAACGGGGACCGGAAGAAATAAATAATTTTCCTTTTTTACTGGCTTCTGACAGCTGACCGGTTTTTGTATCAAATGTATATTTAAAATCTTCTCCTGAGACAATAATACTTTCCTGACCTTCTAAATCTTCCTTAACTTCTAACTTCTTTGAGCTGCCTGAAGTATCAGATTCATTATTCTCTGTTTCTGATTTCAATTCCAGAAATGAATCAGAAAAAGGTATATTAAATTGGGCCCAGGCTATCTCGTGTCCTTTTTCAGCCCAGCTTTTTCTTTCCGGCAGGGTAAACTGAATTGTCAAAAAGTAATCAGTACTATCATCAGTTATTTCAGGTTTATGGAATGGAATTTCAATAACTTTGCTGTCTCCAGGCGGCAGCTCTATTTCCAGCTGACCCTGCTGTTTGACTCTGCTTCCCTGTTCTGTAAGTTTCCAGCTGCAGTTAAGTTCAGCTAAATTGCGAAAATGATGCAGATTTTGAATTTCATATTTTCGAAAATTCTGTTTTTGTTTTGTGATTTTTACAGGTTGAGCACTTTTTTTCACCTGCCACAATTCCGGCTTTATTTTACGATCCGGCCAGATTAACCCATAAGTTCTGGCTTCACGACCCCGTGAGAAAAAATAGCCTTCTTTTGCTTTTGATTCAAAATCAAGCCAGAGTCTGGTTTCTTTTTCAGATTCCGGATTATTAAATTTTTCCAGCTGATCAGGCTCTATTTCACCTGCAAAGATACCAACTTTTTCAATTTCAGCACTACAGGTGAACTCCTCATCATCCTGACCCTGTTTTTGTATATCACGGCCAATTTGAACCGGAAAGGGAGTATTGGTAATTTTATGAGCACAATCCCTGGTACCGGCTAATACTCCGTCAATATATATTTTTAGCTGATTACCGGCCAAAACTCCCATTAATTCATGCCAGCTGTCCCACCAATTTCGGGGAAGTTCAACCTCCAGAGAAGTCCTGTTTTGGCCGCCAATGTAAAATTCCAGGTTTTCATTATTGTTTTCTATTATCCCAAATTGATAGCTCCCTTTGGTGATAAAAGTATTTTCACCCTGTGATTTTTTGGGTTTAACTTTAATATATAAAGAAAGCTCATCACCCGTTATATCGAGATAAGGAGACTGATATACTTCCACCCAGTCATCATGACCACTCAACTGGAGAACATTTTTCTGCTCGGTTTCTACAACCCGGGCCTGGCCCATAAGTGTACACTGAATATGACCTTCAGCTTTATCGGGTATGGTTATAACATCTTTTTTAATTCCCGGACTAACCCAGTCCCAGATAGCACCACCGGTCAAACGTGGGTGATCCCGAATAACATCCCAGTATTCATCAAGTCCTCCCAGACCATTGCCGGCTGCAGAAAGGTATTCATCCATAAAAGAAGGGCGATCATCAATATTCGAATCAATTCTGCCAAATCTATTTTTTAATAAAAATGGTTTTTGATAGCGGGGACCCACTATATCTTCACACTTAATAGGATTATTCCGGGGATCTCCATCCTGATTCCCTCCATACATCCAGCCCGGACGGGTGGGATCTATTTCTTTTCCTTCTTTAATTAAGGAGCAGATGTTCTCTCCCCAGCCACTTTCATTGCCCGCACTCCACATTATTACCGAAGGATGATTGCGATCCCGGTAAACCATTCTGCGCATCCTATCCAGATACTGCTGTTTCCATTCCGGTTTATCTGAAATAAATTCTGCTGCATGAGCTTCATCTCCTGTTTCATCTATTATATACATACCAAGTTCATCTGCCAGAGCTAAATATTCGGGTTCAGGAGGATAATGAGAGGTTCGGACACAGTTAATATTAAACTGTTTCATGAGAATTAAATCCTTACACAGGGTTTCTTTATCAACTCTTCTTCCCGTCTCCGGGTGATGCATATGACTGTTCACCCCATTTAACTTTACCTGAACACCATTAACATAAAGAGCCTGATTTTTAATTTCAATTTCCCTGAATCCAATCCTGTCGGCAACAACTTCCCCGGTCTCTCCGGTGGGAGTAATTAGTTCTAAAGTAAAATCATATAAATTAGGATATTCGGCAGACCATTTTTGAGGGTTTTTGATATTTTCCCGAAATTTAAGGGTGGTAAGTCCCGGAGAACTTTTTTCAACTTCAGAAAGAGATGCTTTTTTATGGACAATATTATCTCCTTCAGTATCATATAATTTAAATAATAACGAATATTTCCGGAGTTCGTTATCCCTATTTTCATTTAAATTGTGCTGAATTTCCACAGAAATATCCAGGTTAGCATCTTCATAATTATCATCCAGTTTGGTCTGGACAAAATAATCACGAATATGTATCCTGGGTACTGCTGTTAAATAAACATCCCGGTATATACCCGCCAGACGCCACATATCCTGACATTCCATATATGTGCCATCCGAATAACGCAGTACTTTAACGGCCAGCTTATTCTCCCCGGTTTGCAAATAATCTGTTATATCATATTCAGCCGGTTCCATTCCTCCCTGATTATAACCCACTTTCTGGCCATTTAAATAAACAAAGGAAGCAGATTTGACTCCCTCAAATCGAAGCAAAATCTTTTTCTGTAACCAGTTTTCAGGTATCTGAAATTTTCTTACATATGACCCAACTGGATTAAAATCATGAGGTACCCGGGGAGGATCACTGATAAAGGTATGAGCAACATTTCTGAACATAGGATAACCATACCCTTCCATCTGCCAGCAGGAAGGTACAGAAATTTTGTCCCAGCCACCAACATCATATTCAGAATTATAAAATTCATCCGGAGCCTCCTGTAAATTTTCTGACCACTTAAAATACCAATCTCCATTTAAAGATTTAAACAATTGGGACTGATCCTTTTTACTGTTTCGGGCCTCTTTTTCATCATTAAAAGGAACAATTGGAGTATGGGGTTTAACCTGTCCCTGTTTAAAAATTGTAGGGTCTTCCCAGATATTAAGTTCATTATGCTTCTGATTTTTGCTCATCTTTTCAGCCTCCCTGAAATTTTATTGACAGTATAACAAAATTTTATATTTGCTATTTATATTTGCTATTTTTAAAACTAATAAATCTTTAAGCATTTTACTTTTTCCAGTAATTTTTGGTTCTTTTGATAGTGGGAACCTTTCCAGTAAATTTTATCACAGTTTACACATATTTGAAAATCATGATAATGTTTTTTGGTTAAAGGTTCCAGGCGGTCCACAATTTTTTGTTTGGGCACCTTTTGTAGTGATTTATTGCACAGCGGACAGCGGCTGTTTGTTTTTAAATCATATGAAAACAGATTATAACGATCAATAACAGATGCCAGCTGATATATAGGATCATCATGGTGTATAAAAAACCCATAAACAACTCTTTTCCTTTTTAACAGTCCATGATCACGGGTTAAAATAATCCGGTTGTCCTCAACAGCAGTATCAACTATTTTTTTATCTTTATATTTGTTTTGATAAACAGTATCAAAATTATAAAACCTAAGATAACGGGCCAGTTTGCCCAGATGGGTGTCCAGAATGAATTTAGGTTTACCTTTATACGGAACCCGTAACTGCATATCTTCTGTAAGATCTAAGTTATGAAAAAAAGGATAAACACTATATAACGTGCCCGCCCGGGCCTGGTGTTTGAAATCTACTGGAGTACCATTTTCTAAAATAAGATGAACCTCAGTATGGGGAATACCTATGGTCTCAATGCGGTCTTTGATACTCTGCCGGCCAAAAAAACTATGAATAAGTTCCTTTTTGTGAGAAGATTTGTCCAAAAACAAATTTAACCGGCTGTAAAATCGAAATTTTATTTTTTTCATTGTTGTTCTCCTGATAGCTTTCTTTTGGAAATAAATTGAACTTATATTTTAATTTATTTTAATTTATTAGTGACATATTATTTTAGTTCTTTCAGCTTACAGCTTAACCAGTAAATCTCAGCAACATTTAAACTAAAATAGTGGGACCGACACAGCCCCACCATGTTTATTTAACACTTTTCAAATTTTAGATAGTGTTTTTTGATTCTGACTTGATCTCCATTTGCTGGATTCTTCTAATTAAATCTTTTTTTTCCTGATCAATATTCATAAATTCAATACCCAGGCCCATTTTCTGGTTTCTTAAATCAATGTTTTCAGCTCTAACGATCCTGCCTTTTAACAGCAGCTCATTTTTATTTACTTCAAAATTTATTTTAACAGATCTACCTTTTTTGATTTCCTCATGACAGACATCAGAAGTAATTACAAATATACCGGTAGTACTCAGATCAGAAACCTGAACCTTTTTAAAATTATCATTATGTATTTTATCTTCAAAATCAAATTTGAAACCAGCCTGAAAGTTCATGGTGATCCGGGCTGCTCTTCTTTCATTTTGAAAAATCAAATAATCAGGTCTACTTACCACAAGATCATTATCATCACTATTAAAATATTCAAGGACAATACTTTCAAAATAAAATCTGCCCTCAGGCTGTTTGCTGTGGCTGAAATCAATTCTAATTCTCCGGCCGGGAGATACATTCTTCTGTATAGTAAAATTATTCTGTAAAGAAAAATCAATTTTGCTTTCATGAACTTCTTCAACAAAAAACTGTTTTTCAAGCTGTTCAAGATCCGGGCCAATAAGTACATTTACCTTTCTACCTTCCTTCAATACCCGGTTTACCTTACGATAAATTTTATACAGCTCTCCTCCACATTTTTCACAATTATTCTTAATTAATCCCTGTTTATTACCATCCATAAAAAATTCTTCCTGACAGGTTCTGCATTTAAACCAGTTATGCAAATTAGTCCCCCCTTCCCCTGTACTATCAAACAAACAGTATTTTATAAATTCAATAAATAAAATGAAAATCCTGCAAATTTATTGATTATTTAATTAATCTTTTCTTTTATCATTTTGGCTGTTTTTTGCCCGGACAAAATTACCATGGGAATACTACCTCCCGGGTTTACACTTGCACCCACGAAAAATAAATTATCATAAAGCTCACTTCTGCGGGGTGCTTTAAATCCCTTATTCTTTTTGCTGTCACTAACCACCCCATACATTGAACCTCTGTGAGAATAGGATATATTCCTGATATCCCGGGGTAATATTTCACGGCTAAAAACTATATGTTCATTTAAATCTTGAACCCCCATATTCTCCAGTTTTTGTATAATTTTGCTTTTTAGTTTATTAAAATCATCCTGACTGTAATCTAATTTACCAAGATGAGGTATTTGAACCAGTGTTTTGAAAATTTCACCTCCCGAAGGAGCCCGGTCGAGGTCAGTCCGGCTGGGAACAGCCAGATAAACTGTGGGATCTGAAGGTAATTTATATTTTTCAAATACACTGTTAAAATACTGTTTTTGATCAGCCGAAAAGAAGAAATTGTGGTGATTTAAATCAGGATATTTCCGGTCAACACCTAAATGTAACTCATAACCGGAGCATGATGGCTCATATTTTTCTTTATAGGAATTAAGCAGCTTATTATTTCTTTTGTCTGAGATTAAATCCCGGTAAAAGGGAATAACTTCCATGTTAGACACAATTATATCACCAGTTATCTGACTTCCATCCTGAAGAATTAAACCAGTTACAGTATTATCTTCTTTGGCAACCTGAACTCGTTTGACCTCCTGGGTGGTGTGAATCTTAATATCAAGTTCTGTCATCAATTTTTGCAGAGCTTCAATCAGACGGCTCAAACCACCCGATACATACCATATACCATATTCAAACTGTATATAAGGAAGAAGATTGAACACAGCCGGGGCCCGGAAAGGGGAAGAACCCACATAAAAGCTAAAATTATTAAATATTGTCTTTAAATGTTCATTATCCAAAAAACCTTCTACAGCAGCATTCATGGTGGTTAAATAATCCATTCCTCTCAGTGAATTCAGAACTCCGTAGCTTTTTAAAACCTGCCAGAAGCTCTCTAAGCCCTGTTTGAAATATGTTTTCTCAACCAGTTTACCCATTTTTCTGCAGTATCTATTATATTTTATTAAATTAAAAAGCTCTTTTTCCGGCACACAATCATTTACAGCACAGAGTCTGCTGGGATCTGAAAATAAATCAATAACCTTTTTATCGGGAAAAAAACAGCGCCAGTCCGGTTCTGTTCTTTCTAAATCAACATAATTTTTTAACTTTCTATTGTGTATCGTAAATAATTTTTCAATCACATGAGGCATAGTTAAAATAGAGGGTCCCGTTTCATAAATAAAGCCCTGTTCTTCTGTTTGATAAAGTTTGCCCCCCAAAAATTTGTTTTTTTCAAAAATTTCTACTGAATAATCCAGGGCTGAAAGAGATAATGCTGCTGAAATCCCTCCCAGTCCACCACCAATAATTAAGACTTTTGGCCGCCCCATGTTTTTTCCTCCTGTCTTTTATACCATTTTTATTTAGGCCCAAAAATTTTATTCAAATTTTTAATTTACTGTATATTTTATAATTCTGGAATCATAAACTGTTTCCTTCCTAAAATAGTAATATCTTTAAAAATAATAAAAAAGTTAAATGGAAATAAAAATAAATGAAGGATTTTTAATGATCATATAGAAATTAATTATTAATAGAATTCTTTAAAATTAATAATATAATTATTTAATGGGTGCAGAAGAAGAGACAAAAAGACGGATTAAGTCAGAAAGATTCAGAACAATAAAGACAGATATTCAAATCATAACTTAAAAATGACTCAATTTATTATGTGTTTTGGGTCCATAATATGTATAACGGGTGTATCAGTATAGAATATTGTATCATGTATGCTGATTTTAATAGGGAAGCCGGTGTGAATCCGGTACGGTCCCGCCGCTGTGTTGCTGAGCCCCAGATACAACCACCGATTTTTTAACCGGGAAGGATAACTTGGGTGCTGAAGCTCAGTCAGAAAACCTGCCTGTTATGAAGACACCGTTGACCTACGGGGATATAGGAAGGTGGATATACTGTATTTCAAATTCTGTTATCAGAATTTGAAATACTTATCCTAAAAAGCCTTCTATATCAAATATGAAGGCTTTTATTTTATTTAAATGTCTTGTTTGGAACTAAAGGCTTAAATAATATCAATCATACTTAACTAAAGAAGGGAGTTATTTTAAATGAAACAAAAATTAATTCTTGTTGTGCTGGCAGTAATTATCGGGGGCCTTTTTCTGTGGGGTTATAATGCATTTTTAGCCCCTGAAGGTGTCTCCGGAGAAAAGGATATTACTCTGGAGATAATAATTGAAAGAGAAAACATTAATGAAACTTTTAATTTTAACACTGAACATGAATTTCTGCTGGAACTGCTTAAAGAGCAGGAAGATGAACTTCAGGCCAGTTTTGAAGAACACGAACTGGGAACCATGCTGACCGGCCTTCTGGATATTGAGGCCCAGGACAATGAGTTTTATCTGGTGCTGGTCGATGGTGAACAGGCAGAAAGAGGTATTGCTGAGATTCCCCTGCAGGATGAGGAAATATACACCTTTGAATTGACTGAATTCTGATGAACAAATTAAGTTCTTCGCTTACCGTCCGTGATATTGCCCTGATAGGGCTTATGAGTGCCACTATAACCGCCGGTAAGCTGGCCCTCTCCTTTATACCCAATGTAGAAGTGGTAACCCTGCTGTTTATTGTATATACCGTTTCACTGGGAGTAAAAAAAACTCTGCTTGCTTCTTTTATCTTTTCAACCACTGAAATTTTAATGTATGGTTTTGCCACCTGGCTTTTGGGATATTATCTGTTTTGGCCTCTGCTGATTTTAATTACAGCCCTGATGAGAAAAATAATACAGACCGAATATGGTTATGCCCTGCTGGCAGGAATATTCGGTCTGCTTTTTGGGGCTTTCTTTGCTCTCATTGAGTCTATATTTTACGGTTATGTTTACGGATTTTCCTACTGGATAAGGGGTCTGCCTTTTGATGTAGTACATGGAATTTCAAATTTCATAATCGTACTCCTGCTGTACAAACCCCTGGGTAATCTTCTCCAGTCCCAGTTTAAAAAATTCAGCAGTTAACCTCAATATTTATCTTTTTGCCCTGCTGTGAACTTTCAAGGGCACCAAAAACCATAGCCATAGTTTTAATATTATCCCGGCAATCTGTCTCCGGTCGATAGCCTTCCTTAAGTCCAGAAAACATTTCATCCAGACAGCCCTGATGGCCATTCTGGCCCTGCCATTTATATTCGGGAGTCACAGTTTGGAAATCATTTATAAATTTATCTTCATCTTCTGAAATAACTATTTCTGCCCGGGGCTCTTTTTCCCCATCCCAGAGCAAACTACCCCGGCTGCCATTAACCCTCCAGTCGGCCTCCCAGGAAGTCTGTGCCCCTTCAGCACACCAGGAACCACTGTAGGTATAAATAGAACCATCATCAAATTCAAAAATAGCCGAAGCAGCAGCCTTACCTTTATACCAGGACCCGGGAGGATTTGATTCCTGACAGTAGACTGATACAGGATCAGAGTTCATAATAAACCGGGCCTGATCAAATGTATGAACCGCCATATCAAGAATTAAAGGACTGTCCATTTCAGTTCTAAACCCTTCAAAGTGAGCCCCAATAAAAAAATCAGAACTGATCAGTCCCGGTTTACCAATAATACCTTCCTTAATCATATGCCTGAGAGAACGAATATTTTTATTATAACGGCGGTTCTGCATTACAGCATAGGTGAGTCCGGTTTTTTCAGCACGAGCCACCATTTCCCTTGCTTCATCCATTGAAGAAGCCATGGGTTTTTCACCCAGAACATGACATCCTGCTGACAGGGATTTAGTTACGGTTTCATAATGAGCTTCCGGAGGGGTAATATCAAATACTAAGTTGAGATCATGCTGCTTAAGCATAGTGTTAATATCACTAAAAGTATCAGCCCCGGAAAGTTCCTGTTCTTTTTTAGTTTTCCGGGCCTGATCTAAATCTAAATCCACCAGTGCTTTAATCTCACAATCCTTTCTCTGTCGTGCATATTCAATCCAGGTCTGAGCCATACTTCCACAGCCAACAACTCCTATATTAAATTTCTGCATTAGATTATCCTTTCTTAATTTTTTGATTAATGTATTAATGGTTGCACTGCAAAAAATCAATTTTATTTAATTCAAGAAATAACATTACCGTCATGACAGCATTCATAAATTGTCAAATCTAAAATAACGCTTTTGGCAGAATAACCATTAATTAAACAAAAACAACTTTTTTTGAACTTCAATAACCAGCAGGAATACATCATATAACTTTTTACCCTGTTTTTCTCCTTTTTGCTTCAGATATATGGAAGCTTACTTACTTGTAGAAAAAATACTATATTTTTATGTTTAAGTAAAGATATTGCATTATTCATTTGAAGGTTACACTGCCTCCTAAACCTATTAACTAAGGGTTCAACATTTTTCTAGATTATGCAATTCCTGTTATTTAAGCGGCGATTTTGGAGAAAAACCCTGTTATTCAAACTTCCGGATTAGGAATAAAATCTCCACCCCGACATTTTTTGAGGTAATTAAGCCCTCTAACCTGGCCGGTCATTTCCAGCTCTCCTTTATAAACCGGGTCATGATAGCCCTCTATATCAATAGTACCCTGATAATTGTTCTGCCGTAATATAGTAATGATATCCGTCCAGTCCGTATCTCCAAAACCGGGAGTTCGGTGCCAGACAAACTGTTTGGGACCATGAATACCGTATTCATCTATTATATCATATGCAATAGTGGCATCTTTGCCGTGAACATGAAATATTTTATCCACCCACTTGCGAAGCTGAGGTATGGGATCAATCAGACTGACCATCTGATGGCAGGGCTCCCACTCCAGCCCCATGTTATCTTCGGGAACGGCCTCAAACATCATCTCCCAGGCGGTGGGATTGTGGGCAATATTCCAGCCCCCCTGTTCCCAGCTGCCGCCCATATCACAGTTTTCAAATGCCAGACGAACATTATTGTCCTGCGCTCTCCGACTTAAGTCAGAAAAAATTTCTTTGAATTTTGGAATAGACTCTGAAATTGGTTTATCGGGAATTCGCCCGGTAAAACCGCTTACTATGTCAGTATCAAAAAGGTGGGCACTTTCAATTAATCTCTTCCAGCTGGCCAGTGCATCTTTATTATCACCCTCACCGGTCAGTGGATTGCCAAAAATAGATAATGCAGAAATAACGGCATCTTCCTCAGCCAGAATATCATTAACTTTTTTTGCAAGTTCTTTTAGATCAATATCACCGGTTGTCTGCCAGAAAGTGAGAGTAAAAGATTCAAAACCATGGGGTAATATCTGCGGAAGCACCTCTACTGCATTATTCCCTCCGACCAGAGTACCTATCCTAAGTTTATCCATTAATAAAAACCTCCTGTAAATATAATATATGGCCGACCAGCAAAACAGTTCCTAACATCACATTAATAATCTCTATTTTTGTCCTGAAAACAGCAAAACTTATTAATGCAAACCATAAATTCCCTCTCTAAATCTATATTCCAAAAATGAAAAATGAAAAATAAATAAAGTTTACCAAAAAACATATGTAATAAAGTTCACTTTTTACATTATTCAAGAAAACCAGTGAATATCCTTTTTTGGGCCTCTATATTTTTCCGGCTGAGCCTGCTTTTTTTGTTATTCCCGTTCATCATTACCGGAAGAAATATTTTTTATTGATTCCCATATTTTCTGGGCCCGGACCGCATCTTCTTTATCAACCCGGCTGCTGTAGCGGGCTTTATTGTATAGTTCGGTAATCTCCAGAAATAACTGATGATTCTTTAGCTTCTTCTGCAGTTTGGACATATATTCAAGAGGAGTATTATGTTTTTTTAAAATAGCTATTTTTGAATATTTTTTTAGCAGTTTATAATATATCTCTCTGATAACTCCTTCCGGGTTATTTCCATATTCAGGACCACTATCTTTGTTTTTACTCAACCAGGAATTAAATAACCTCTTCAAGCCCCCCATGCTCTTTTTAAATTCAGCTGCAGAAAATATCGACTCCCTTTCTTCTTCATAACCCGGCTCTTCTTCCCCGGATTTTTCTTCCATATATTTCTTTATTTTTTCCACAATTTTTTTTAAAATTATATAAAGTAAAAGACAGCCAAAAATAAATAATAATCCAACCAAAAAATAATTTAGATAGGTCCAGAGCTCAGTGAAAGCCTCTCCATTTTCTTCAATCTCTTCCATCTGCTGCTGCAGCTGTTCTCCCAGAGTTGTTTCTGAAATTCTTTCTACTATATCATAGGTAAGCTGACTGACATATTCAATGAATGGTGACAAAAGCCAGATTACGGGATAAAAAAGCAAAAGAACTCCAAAGACAATCCATCTTATGCCCCAGGAAATATAATTGAAAACAGTAATATAAAACTGCTCCCCGACAATTACGCCCCCCAAAACCCCCAAAAACAGAACCGATACAATAAATAAAAAGAGCACTCCTGAAAGCATACCCGGTCTTATAATATATTTGTGTATTTCAGTATATCTTAAGTTTAATATAAAAAATAAGAAAATTGAAGCAACAAAATAAAAAACCAAACTATAAAGCGGGTTTACGAATAAATTCAAATAATAATCCAGAAAAACTGTAAACATCATAAAAGCGGTGCCACATATGAAATCAAATATAAAGGAGGTCCCGGACCTTAATAATCCATAGCGAAAACTATAAAGAAGTACAACAAATAACAGAGGTATAAACACCAGCAGCGGCCAGTCCAAAAACCAGATAATCAAAATATTAATTACCAGCAAACCAAAAAGCATCAGTTCCATACTGTATGTAAAATTTAAGCCAGGAATAAATTTTTGAACTGTGATTCCAGAAATTATAACTATAATAAGCCATACATATCTATAATAAGGTGCAGCTGTATACTCCAGCAGTTCATTTGCAGCATATAACCAGGGTTCAAGCAGCAGAGAAAACCACAGACTAAAGACAAAAACTGCCATCCCTTCAATCAACAAGTTCAAGGTTCTGGATTTCATTCCATGCTCCCTCCCCACGAACTCTGAGCTCTCTTATACCACTTAATTTATGCTCCCCTGGTTTTTGGGAACCAATATAAAGCACAGTCAGATTATAATTTTTATTGTATTCATAAAGTATCCGATGTAATTTTTCTGTAACTCTATCTGTAATTAAAATAACCGCTGATCCTGATTTTAGGGCCGGATTGTTAAGGGACATAAGATTATTCATCTTTAAAATATAATAATTTTGTACAAGGGCCAGAGAAGACATAATTTTATCTCTCTGACCCGGATTATCATCTGCTTTAATTTTTATGAAATATCGCTCATCACCTTTAACCGGGATTAAGTTGGAATAAAATCCGACACTGTAATCATCTCTGAGGGCCCTTTCTGCCAGAGAGGCTGCAGCAAGAACTTGCTTTTCCAGAAGTTTTTGTCTCTCCAGTCGAGAATGTATATTATTTAAAAACAAATGAACTTCTTTGTTTAATGAGGGCTGGTATATATTGGTTTCCAGCCTGTTGTGACGGGCTGAAGTCTTCCAGTTGATATCACGCACTGCATCTGCAGCAACATATGGTCTGGTCCCCACTCTGTTTAACCGGTCCTGGTGCAGCCACCCTCTGTGGGGAGTAGAACCAAACAGCTGACTTTCTTCAATCACGGAAAATTGAACCGGAACAATCCGGGGGTAAACAATAAAACATTTTTTCCGGGAAATTTTTTTGATATTATAATGCAGACCTAAAATCCCGTTAAATATGATACTGCCCTGGCCCAGAAAATAAAGTCCGCGATGACGAACCCGAAACATATACTTTCTTTTGACCCTTTCAAACCACTTCAAACTAAGATAATCCTGAAGAAAATTATAGCTGCGGGAAATGTTTTCTCTAATAAGCTGTCCTGCGGAAAACACCAGATTTTTATCAACCCGGTGCTCCAGTTTTAACCAGACCAGAGGCAAAAATTTTCTGTTTATTAATTCTACATTAAATGAAATCTCTTCATCAAACTCAGCATGGGATTTGCTGATACCTGTATTTATATCAAAACTGGAAAATGCATTATGGTTCCAGTAACGGGACAGAAGAATGATAAAAATAAAAAACATACACCCGGCAGCTAACAGAGGCACCCCATAATATCCTGCGATGAAGCCAGCTGCAGCAAAAATTATTAATACAATATTTAGCGGTGTATATCTCATAAGAACCATCCTGTATATTGATTAAGGATTTCATCTTATTTTGATTATTACACACCAATTATAACACATCTAAAAGCTATCAAACAACAAAGAAGTACCGGGATGCTTTCGAATAACTTTTTTAATAATCTCTTTTTTTTAAAAAAAGGAAGTATATTAATTCAGTGTTTCTGGCCTGTTTCTGGTTATCAGCTGCCGGCAGTATTTATTTATATATCATAATCAACTTTGATCGGTTTACCTTTTTTAGCTGATTCCATAATTGCCAGTATTACAAGTGAGGTATCAGCAGCATCTTTAATCGAAACCAGAAAATCCTCTCCTTTCTTAATTTTTTCCACAAAATGAAGAATACTTTTATAAGCAAATCCTTCTGCCCGGCCATGAACAAAGTGATTTACCAGAGTATCCGGGTTTTCATGACCATCCTGATTATACATTTCAAGCAGTCCATTATTGGTAGTATCAATATTTATCATACCCTGAGATCCGGTAATATTAAATTTTATATCATTAATATTAGGGTGAGAATCAGGGGTGATCCAGCCATTTTCTATGGTTGCAATACCCCCCTGCTTAAATTCAAGAACAGTCTGATATATGTCTTCTGTATCCACCCCCTTTTTATCAAGAACCCCGTGATGAGAAACAGAATAAACTCGATCAATCTTATCATCAAATAACCACTGTAAAGTGTCAATAGTATGGCTGCCCAAAAACCAGAGTATTGAGGATTCTTCTGCCCAGGACAGCATATCTGTGGCTACCCACATTTTATCATTTAAACGAAAGTAAGCATTAACCGGTTTTCCAATCTCACCTTCTTTTATTTTTTTTCTGGCCTCAGCAAAAGGCGGATTCCAGCGGTTATGAAGATCAACCATTAATCTAATATCCTGTTTCTTTACCACATTAATTATTTTTTGAACACCTTTTCTGGTAGTAGCCATCGGTTTTTCCAGCAGTATGTCTTTTTGGGCCTCTGCACAATCCAAAACTAAAGGTGGATGAGTAAAGTCAGGTGTAACCACCGCCACTGCATCACAGTTAACTTCGGCAAGCATCTTTTTATGATCTGTGAAAACATGTTCTATATTGAATTTGTCTGCCAGTTTTTGAGCTTTATCTTCCTGCAGGTCACATATTGCCTGTAAATTAACATCATCATGGTTATTATATAGATAGGCATGAGTTTCTCCCCAGACCCCGGCCCCAATAAGAGCCATATTAACTATTTTATTAATAATTTTTCCTCCTCCTTTTGTTATTCCTGTCTGCTGCCGAAATATTGAACTCCTAAGAAAGCTTGTATTTCAAGATTTTATTAATAATGCGCTCCCTAAATTATACCGTTTCTAAAATTACAGCTAATTTATTATTTCTCTAAACATCTGAAAATTGTTTCTCAACTAAAAAATAAATAATCCTGAGCATTGAATTCAAAATTTTGATCAAGGGGATAAATGGGACGAGACAGATTTTTATAGTTTAATTCTTCAAAAATCTGATTTGTATAGCCCGGTGCCAGTCCAAACAAAACCTGTGCGGCATAGGTCTGAAATTTAGGAGCCAGATAACCACCTTTTAGAACTACAATATCATAATCCTGAAGTACTATACCCAGCTCCTTAAAAAAGTCTGGATCAACCATTGCAGTTCTCTCTGAAGTTATAACAACCTCCACACCATCAAGTTCAATTACAGCTGCCTGAACACCTTTCCAGGTAACGGTAAGCTTTAATGTACCTTCAATTTCCAGGGGTGTAGGGTCTTCAACATTGAAACGTCCTAATTTTAAATTAACCCGGGAACCATGCTTCTTTTTAAAACAATAACTGCAGGCCTTTTTGTCTGCAATTACACCCAGTAGAGCCCTCTCCAGTTCCATTTTCAGCATTGTATGCAGGGTATAGGTCATATTCTGACTTCCTCCAGCCCCGGGATTATCACCACAGTCACATATATAGACCGGTTTTTTTTCTGAAACCCGGGCCTTTTTTAAAGCCTGATCCATACTGTGAGTCTCGGTTGTAAAATCAAAATTTTTGTGCTCCTGCCAGAATCTTTCCCCCAGTTTTAAAGCTGTTTGAACAGCTGCTTCTTTCTTTCTGCCTACAACCAGAGCCGCACCATGATTAAATTCTACATCCACCCAGGGAAAACCCAGAAAATAGGAAGCAGACAATACAGAACCATTTTCTGCATTTTCCAGTTCTTTGATGAGTGATTTCATGGGTTCTTTCTCTGTTTCAGACATTTCACCTGAAACCAGCAGTGGTAAAAAAACGGAGGCCGTTTTCAGTTGATAATTGTTTTTTAATGCATCATAGAGTAAATTTGCAGCTTTATTCCCGGTCTCAAATTTATCAACATGAGGAGCCGTACGGTAACCAACAAATCCATCTCCATGCTTAATCATCTTTTTGGTTACCATGCCATGCAGATCCAGAGAACAAACCACCGGATTGCCGGGCCCGATTATTTCTCTAATTCCTTCCAGAAGATCACCTTCACCATCAATACCATCCTCAACAGTCATAGAACCATGAAAATCCATACAGATAGCATCCAGGTTTTGTGAACTCCTTAATTTATCAAAGAATATTTCTTTTATCTCTCTATAGGCCTCAAGAGAGATAAGACCTCCCAGATACTTAGGAATTGCAGAAACTAAAGGGACAAGTTCAACTTCCTCATTTTTTCGTGCAAAAAAATCAACCATCCCTCCCATACTGGAATTTTTCATCAGGACCTCATTATTAAAAATTTCTGCTCCCCGCAAAATCTTAAAATCATCAATTTCTGTCAATTCAGGATTAAAAGAATTTGATTCATGTTTAATTAATCCAATTCCGATTTTCATATATAGAACCCCTCACTAATTTTTTATTACTTTTGCTATTTTTGAAATTCATCAAAAAGAGCCTCCAAAAGCAGACCCTTATAATCAGCATGATGTATAAAATACATCATCCCCCCCAGGTTTTTTTCTTTTACAAATTTAACTTTTTCCCGAAGTGATTCTTCATCATCATAACTTAAGAATTTTTCACCATTGAAAAGATAAGGAGCACAGGCCTTTTCATCCCAGTATCTATTAAACTGATCTTTGTTCATATATTCATCAGCAATTTCAGAAAAATCATGAAAAGTACCCCCATCAGTTTCTGCAGGTTGATTTAAACCATTGTTTGTGTTTTCTACACCCTGCCAGGAATGACCATAAAATGCTCCTCCGATAACAAGTTTTGCGGAAGGAACTCCTCTCTTTTTGTATATATCAACCGCTTTCTGTACACAATAATCATCAGGGGCAAATTCAGGGGCATAAAGATTTGTATGATGACCCGTTATTTCACGGGAACTGCCCATATCATAGGTCATTAAGTTAATAAAATCTAGATATTTTTCAGTAATTTTTTCCAGCTCCATATTTTCAGCACATTTTTGATAAGCACCTGCGGCAATAGTCAGCAGCAGATGCCTGTTTTTTTTATGTTCCAGATCATCCAGCAGCTGCCTGATTTTTTTCAACAGAAGAGTAAAATTCTTTTTGTCATCTGGGCTGGCGGCAATACCACCCCCAGGAATACCGGGATATTCCCAGTCAAGATCTATACCATCAAAATTATGTTTATCAACAAAATTTACAATAGATTCTGCCAGTCTTTTTCTTCCCCGGGAGGTAGAAGCCGCCTGAGAAAATCCATCCACTCCCCACCCTCCTATAGAAATTAAAATATCTACATCAAAATTTTTAAGTTTTTCTATATCATCTAATCCACCAACACTTTTTTCATCTATTTTGCCATCTGCCAATCCGGCGGCAAAATGATTGATATGAGTCAATTTTTCCAGATCATCCCCACTTAAATGATCAACACTTTCATCTCCCGAATAAGCGGCCAGAATATAATCTTTTTTGTTTGTCATTTTAACCCTCCATTAATTAATATTAATTTAATTAAACTCCTATATCCCCTTATTATGAGCATGAATTTAATATAATTCAGTTCATAGTGTTATTTCATATATTATTATAAACGATTTTAATAGCAATATCTATATACGGCAAAAAATAAGTATAAAAAGTTAGCAACTATTACATGAGGAGGGATAAAAAAACAGATTAGAGGTTTAAGTTGAATTATCATTCTGGTACATAAGTTGAATTATCATTCTTTAATATGATAGTATAAACAAAATATGCATAATAAAGACAATCAATATATATAGATGGGGGCTTTAATTTTGAATCTTCTGGGAGTTGTCCTTGCTTTTATCCTGGTACTTTTTTTAAATTCTCGAGATATAGATATGGGATTTGCCCTGCTGATAGGTTCCTTATTAATTGGGCTTTTTGCCCGGCTGCAGCCTGCTGAATTTTTGCAAACCGGCCTTAATGTTATCACAGATCCGGTTACTCTGGAATTAATGGTGGTAGTAATGGTAGTTAGTGGTTTTGGTTATCTGTTTAAACTAACCGGGGATATGGATAAAATAATTAATTCTCTATTTAAAATTTTTCAGAATGGTAAATTATTGAGCATGCTAATGCCGGCCATGATGGGTACCATTAATTTCCCCGGAGGAGCCATTATTTCCGCTCCTATGGTTGATAAGAGTGGTGATAAAATAAACTTAAATAATGATCAAAAAACAGTGGTCAATATCTTTTATCGGCATATTGGGTTTTTTATTTATCCTCTGCAGCCCACAATCATAATCACCAGTCAGCTTTTTGAAGTTGATATTATGACAATAATTAAATATAATTTTTTGATCATGCTGCTGGGCTTTACTGCAGCTTACTTTATCTATTTTAAGGGTCTTGATTATGGAACCAATAACTTTGAATCAGGGTCCCTGTTTAGAAATATATTAAAGTTCATATTGAGTTTTTCTCCTATATTATCAATATTGATTTTGGCAATTGTGCTGGGGGTCCCTTTCTATCTGGCCGTTTTTATCGGCCTGTTTATCGGCCTCGGCCGAAATTTATCCTCAGATAATTATCTGAAAGAATATATTTCCAGAACAAAAGAATTTTTCATAAAAGGAACCAATTACAACATGCTGGCCTTAATATTCGGAGTTATGACTTTCAAAGAAATGATTGAAGCCAGTGGTGTGGTAGAAATAATTGCAGCTTTTTTAACCACTACTGGTTTACCACTGGTAGTGATGATAGTATTTTTAGGACTTTTGCCCGGTTATCTTCTGGGGGTTAATACAGCTTCTATGGGGATATTAATACCGATTTTTGCTCCTTTAATGCCTGCTGCTGGAGCCGGGCCCTATATCTCTTTGTTATTTACAGCTTCTTTTCTGGGATATCTTTTGTCCCCCATACATCTCTGTCTGATTTTAACGAAAGAATACTTTGTCACTGACTTCAGCTTTATATACAAAAAATTATCTATTCCGGCTCTAACAATGCTGTTTATGGGCATCATCCAGGTGCTCATCCTATAGCTTTCTTTAGCTTATCCCCAAACTAATTAAATTATCAGGCCCTATTTACGGAAAATATTCATTGAACCTAAAAAAATAGATTTAGAGCACACAGCAGTTTTCTATTTTTATCTAATAATAAGAAGTTAATAAGAAATTATATTAAAAACAGGAGGGAGAATAGTGCGTATTATTGTCAAAGAAAATTACCAGCAAATGAGCAAACAGGCTGCCCTGTTCACATCCAGTTTAATTCATCTTCAACCTGACTGTGTACTTGGACTGGCAACTGGTAGTACACCTCTGGGAATGTACAAAAATCTGATAAAAATGTATGAAAATGATGACATTGATTTTTCCCGGGTTAAAACCTTTAATCTGGATGAATACTATCCCATTAAACCAGATAACCCCCAGAGTTACCATCACTACATGAAAACTAATCTGTTCAACCATATTAATATCAAAAATAACAATGTTCATTTACTTGATGGAACTGCTGAAAATGTAGAACAGGAATGCAAAAATTATGAACAAAAAATAAAACAATGTGGGGGAATTGACCTTCAGATACTGGGTATTGGAACTAATGGTCATATCGGATTTAATGAACCTGGAGATAAGTTAAACGTGACCACTCATCTGGTAAATCTTAAAGAAGAAACAATTAAAAGTAACAGCCGTTTTTTTGATAGTAAAGAGGATGTGCCCCGCAAGGCTCTAACAGTTGGTATTTCAACTATCCTCAAAGCCAAAAGAATAATCCTTTTGGCCAGTGGTCGGGACAAAGCTGAAGCCATAAAAAAAACTGTAAGTGATTATGTAACAACAGCCACACCATCTACTCTGCTGCAGACCCATCCTGAGCTTATTTTAATACTGGACGAAAAAGCGGCTTCTTTACTTTGATTTTAAGTTATACTCAAACTGAGCTGGATAAAAATATTATAAAAACAGTTACCGGTATGTTAACTATTTATAAAAAGGAGGCTTAATATGATTGACGCCAAAAAAGCAGTTGAAGCCGCCACCAGTTTTGCCGAATATATAAATGATGATCAAAAACTGGAAGCCCTGAGGGTTGAAGAAGTTGAGCTTTCCGATGATGGTACAACCTGGCTGGTTAAACTGGGCTGGAACGACCCTCAGCTGCTGGGGGGAGCTCAACCAACCAGTGCCCGTCTTACAGAAAAAACCGGCCAGCTGCCCCGGATCTATAAAATTTTTCATGTTGATGCCGAATCAGGAGCAGTTAAAAAAATGAAGAAAGATGATTAAAAACAAATAGCTTAATTTTCTGCCAGACTGTCAAAATAGCCCTGTATCAATATAATAGGAGTACCTTTATCCCCACTTCCACAGGCTAAATCACATAAGCTGCCCAGCAAATCTGTGAGCTGGCGGGGGGGGGTTCCCTGTGATTTGTTTTCCCCAACCAGATTATCTTCTTTTTGTTTTATTTCTTTTTTAATGGTATCCAGTAAATGCTGATCATTAAGGTCATTTAGCTTATTATCAGCCAGATATTTTAACTTGACTTCATTGGGAGTTCCGTCCAGCCCCGATGTGTATGCTGGAGAAACTACCGGGTCAGCGAGCTCCCATATCTTGCCCACCGGATCTTTAAAAGCACCATCCCCAAAAATCATCACTTCAACATTTCGGCCTGTAAGATCATGAAGTTTTTTTTGAATTTCATTAACTACCTTTTCCCCGTTTTTGGGGAAAAGTTTTAGTCTTTCTTCAGAGGCTTTATTAGAACCCAGAAGTCCATATTTTGGATTATAACCCTTTTTATTCTCTGGTTCAGTAAACAGATCATCAAGACCATATACTGTCCGGGCCCCCTGACCTTTCAATTTCCTTTTGGTTTTGAAACGGGTATGAATATCCGCAGCCAGAACATCTTTAGTATAATCCAGGATAGTATTGACTCTGTTGGATAATATTATTTTAACCTCGGTTTCTGATGAGACTTCTTTTTCTATAATATTTCTATAATATCCCACATAATTTATTCCTGTGAAGGGATGTTCAAAATCACCGAAATGACGGTAATATTCCTCTTCACTAATCACATCAGTATAAGGGTTTATGCCCAGTTCTTCGATCTTTTCTTCCTGTAAAAGTGAATTACCCACTTCATCATCCGGGTAACTAAGCTGTAGATATATATCCCTGTTACTACGAGCAATACCTTTCAATATTAAAGAAAAACGATTACGACTTAAAATGGGAAATATAATCCCCACACTTCGGGAATATTTTTCTTTTATTTTTTGAGCTATATCATCAACTGTAATATAGTTGCCCTGAGCTCGAGCTACAAATGATTCTGTAATACCCACCACATCTTTATCCTTCAGTGAATATCCTTCACTTTCCCATGAGTTTTTAAGGGAATCAACAGCAATATCAACCACATCATCTCCTTCTTTAATAATCGGGGCCCTGATTCCACGCACATGTGTCCCAATGCTTCTCATTTTATCACCTCTGTTTTTATTAATTATCATATATATTTTAAGAAATAAATTTGTTATAATGGTATTCCCAGTTCAGCTGCAATCTGTCTGTACTTACGAGAAATTGTTTGGGCCGTAACTCCATACTTGTTTCCAATCTCCTGCTGGGTAAATGTATAATTTCCCAGCAGACCTGTTAAATATTCTAAAGCAGCCGCCCAGCTGCCGGGGTGGCCTCCCAAATCATCTGCTGATTTGATAAAATCCCGCCAGAGAACAATACAGCTGCTGACAAATTCACCTTCACTTTCCGGCTGGTTATTATTTACAAGCAGTCGCTCAATCTCATCTTTCAGAAGCACTGTCTGTGTGGAATCAAGGCCAAGTTTGTTTTTGATTTTTTTAATTTCCTCTTCATTTAGAACATCTTCTTCTGAAATCAAATGAACTCTTAGCTCCATGATTTCAATATAATATCTAAGAATTTCCTGACCTTCTCGGTTTTCGGCAAGCTCAAGGGGAGTTACCTCTCCCAGCTCCTCCCTATCCAGGGGAGTATTTAAAAACATATCGACTATCAAATCAGATTCTTCATCACTTCTCTGGCCGGCATGTAGTATACTGTTCATCTTCTCCTCTTCAGGAATTATTTTTTTCTTTTCTTTTAACATAACAGTAAAAGAAAAAAGGTCTTCAATTAAATCACAGGCTTCTCCAAAAAAATCCTGCCGATGTGAACGTACCACTATTTGCTTATCATTAATCAAAAAATTGCCCTTCACAGATGTTGGATTTTCCTCTTTTAACCAGAATAGCAGGATATAATTGGTGCTCATTTTATCATGATCCTGAATTATTTCTCTAAAAGAAAGAAGCTTCTTTATAACCATATCTTTGCTCTGATGAACATATTGGGCTTCCCAGTAACCGGAAGGCTGTTCCTTAAAACTGTTATGGCTTTCCCGGAAATTGTTTTTTCTCATTTTTCCTCTAGTATCCTCTGTATCCTGGGGGCTGTTATTATCCCTTAAAATGTCAACCAGGACTGCTTTCAGAAGCTCATTTTCTGCATCTGTTTTATCATCTTCGGCTAAATAGCTTTTTTTCTCTATGTCTTTTTGAGCATACATCTCCACAACAGCAGACAGATTAGAAGAGTCTTTATCTATATATGATTTGCTCTCCATAAACTCCAGAAATTGAGGAATTATCTCAATAAAAAATGTGAAAAAATTGTTGTTAATATTTAAATGGGCTGCTTTTTCTATTACAGCGCGAATACTAAAAGCATCCCATTCTTCGGGCTCCTGATTAAATTTTTCGTTAAGGTAGTTAACAAAAAATTTTATTGACTCTTCACAAAATCTCAAAGATTCTAAAGACAGCTTAGTGTAAAATTTGCTGTCTTTAAATTCCTGATAAAGCTCTGTAAATTTAATATTATTATGATTATTAATACCTGTTTTCTTACCCATAAAAAAACCTGCACCCCTTTACTTTTCTTTATAAATAGCAGCTGCAGTAAATTTATTACCACACTATAAATATTCAATAAAAATATGTATAATCCTTTTATTCATCTCATTTATTTTTTCTTCAGGATAATTATTTATCCAGCAGAAAACCCAATAACAAACGAGTTATACCAGATAAAGCAGAGCCCAGGGTACAATAATTTCAAATGCACTATCACCACCATGAAGATAGCGTGGTTCTTCAAATTTATTCCTTTCTGAAAATTTATGATTAATACGATAGCCGTGGTCAGAAAATATAAGTACTGCTGTTCTGGAGGGCAGCTCTTTTATAAAAGGCAGCAATCTATTCTGGGTATGAAAAATGATTTCCTGCATAAAATTATAATAATTGTCTTTTGAAGTATGGATCCGATCATCAATATAGGAAAATCGGGTAATATTGTTTTTCCCATAATCATCCTGGCTTTGTAAATTTTCAATTTTAAAATCCCGGGGTTTAATAATCTGTCCCGGATAGCCTTTGTCTTCCAGTTTTTTTATCTGGGTTTCCGTATTTGTGGGTTGCTGAGCATATATACTTCCTTCATTAATTATTCTTAAGGGAATATCTTTTCTGATTTCAGCTCTTATTATCTCCCAGGTATCCCACCTCATTCCATCCATCAGCAGTACACAATTATGCTGGAAACTTATCTTATCCAGCAAATCTGGAAAATGATCCAGAATTAATTCCGATATATCCATTTTTTCTTTAGAGGTAGAAAATCTTTTAGAGAAATTATTCAGCACCCGATCAATTTTCCTTTTTAACCTGTTAAGCGGTAATTTTGATTTAATATTTAATTCCCTGGTAAGATAAATCAAATGAGAAAAGTCAAATTCAAGATTCGAAATATATTTCTTATAAAATTCTTCTGTTTTAACTTCATCATTACTTTCATCGGCTAAAAATGTATCTTCTACAAAAGAAAGAACCGAACAAATATCTAAATACAGAGCTGTGGTTTGCAAAGCTGAACTGTGAACGGGCTCAGACGTCTTTTCAGCTTCTGATCTGAGCTCAGGAACAAGATCTTCCCGAAAGCGGGGCCGGGAAATCTGTTCTCCGGTTTTAAAAAGAAGTAAAATAAGCTTTTTTTGCAGTTCTTCTGATATAAATTCGTTTTTTAAAACTGTGGTAATATCCTCTATCTCTTCTAATGACAGAAGATCCAGCAGCCTTTCTAACCTGTTATCCTCCAGCAGAAACGAATCAAGTATTTTTCTCATCTTTTGGCCAACTTTGATGTGGTTCTCAAATTTATCATTTTGTTCTTGATTAAGAACCTGCTGCCAGATTTCATGATATAATTTTGTATCTGCAGCTTTGATTTTTTCTGGAAAAGAAAACTTTTCTTTAATACTGGCAGTGGATATATTATGGTTATCTTTCCAGACCCAGAGGGCAGTATAAAAAACAAAATGCTCTGAACCCATTTCATCAAACAAATTAAGCAGCTCGGGATAATATTCCATTAAATAATCTCCCACGGGCTGTTCTTTTTTAGGCTGTTTTCTGTCTTTCTTTGTGATAATTCGTATATAGCTGTGCCGGTCAAGCTTTTGGTCCCCTTCCAGCCATTCATTGAAAATCTTTCTAATCTGGTCCGGAGCAAAACTCCTGCCTACTAAATTTTCATAAAGTTCTTCCAGATCTCTTTCTTCCAGAGAAATATTGCCTTTTAGGGCCTGATTTATTCTGTTAATTATATTCCTGTTCAAAATTGATTCAAGTTGTTCAATCATCTCCCCAGAAAGCTGACCGGTCTGTATCTCATCGGCAGCTGACAGTAAATCTCTAATAGGACGGGCAAATCTTTTTTTGCCGACTTCTTCCATTCCGGACAGATATTCCTCAATAAGAGGTCTAAATTCATCACTTATCAGTTTCTGCATATATTCATTTATTCCTCTGCTTATCAGGGCATATATTTCTTCCAGGGAAACCATTTCCGGCCGATCTCCAGGTTTAAACCCACATCTGCAGACCGGATTCTGCATTAAATAATGCTGTTTTAGATTGCCGCACTGCTGACGTAAAATCCTGGCCAGTAATCTTTTTACTTTTATAAAATCATTTTTAACTGAAATCATCTCAATATCAGAAAGATAAGATAAGACAAGATAATTTTTCTTCTCTTTAATTTTTTTGTATTTTTGAAAATTTTCTCCTGCAAAAAATTTATTATGTTCCTGATAATATTTTTCGGTATATTCACCACGAAATTCTTTAAATTTATCTTCTACATTTTTTCTAAAATCATCAGAAAAAACAATCTCCCTATCCTGCAGCTCTGACTGAAGTTCTTCTTTTTTGTTTTTTAATTTTCGATAATTATCTTCTGTAAGAGCGGGCATCTCTGATAAATAATTTTCCATATCTCTGTATCTTTCAATATATTCTGTGAAAAACTGACTCAGTTTTTCAAAACGTTCTCGATATCTATCTATATTTGGTGAACTCCGATAAAATGCGGCAAATCTTTCCAGACCTTCTTCGGCGGAATAGCTTACCTTGATCTCTGACAGCAAATCATTTAATTTGTTGAAAATTTTATTTATCTCATTATCATCCAGAAAAGAAAATCCATTTTCGGGCTGCAGGGTGCTTATTTTTGTATTCAAATCATCCACTTTTTGATCATAATCCCTCTTCCACTCGGTAATATAATCCCACATCTGTTTCTGTACGGGAAGTGAAAAAGGCTGTTTTTTAAAACGGGGGGGCAGTAAATCACATTTCTGAAGAATCTCCTGAAATTCCTCATTTACAATCTCCCCGGGCCCTATATACTTTATTCGATCAAAATTATATACATTAAGCTGATTTAGAGCTATCTTTTGATGTTCAGAATATGCTGTAATATAACCACCAAACAATAAAACCAGATTCAAAAGTATAAACTGCTGATTACACAACCCCCAGCTGCTTCTTCGTAGAGTACAAAAAATATCATTTATATCTGTTTTTTCCCGCTCAAGTAAGGCAAAAAATTCTCTAATTAGTGGATTTTCACCTGGATTAAGATCCAGCCTTATTTTACTGCTTCTTTTTTTTATCAATCCCATGGGCTGTAGAAAATCTTCAATTATATTCAAAACTCCTCGATCCTGTGCTTCCTGTTCGGTAATAACACCCTGTTCCAGAAAATGACCGGCCAGCCGGTTCAGCTGGCTTTTGTTAAGTACTGATCTATAGGGGGCAATTTCTACATGAGAAGAATATCTTTTGTTTAAAATTTGCTGAGCTATTTTATTAAAAAATTTATTGAAAGAAACGGGTCCCCGATCCTGATCTGATAAAATATTTTCTCCATTACCATCAATAATAACCCCTTCAAAAAATGAGTCTCGAAAAACAGCGGCTGCCTGCTGGGCATCTTTTTGCAGCAGAGAAGAAAGCCTGGTTTGTACTTTATTTGAGGTCTCACCATCTTTATTTTCATACTGTTCATAAAGAAGCTGACGTGCTAAAACTTCTCTTAAAAATTCTTTTTTTTCAGCCTCCCGGGGAAGCCAAAAACAAAATGCAGACCGTATTTCAGCATCTAATTCAGGTAATATTACCTCTTTTAAATACTCTTTCTGTTCTTCTACCTTAAGAGGATAGCCGGCAAATATAATAAAGTCTTCCGGTATATCTTCGGAATTTAAAACTGCTTCTTGCAGACGCTTCTGCACCTGAGAAATATTTTTTAGTGTAATATCAGTAAATGCAGATAAAACAAAAAAACCTTTTCTTCGGGTATTTTGCCAGGTTAAACTCCTGGCTGATCTCGATTTTTCCAGAAGTCGAGACAGGGGAAGATATGATTCATCAACAATCTGTCCTACCCGGGTAAAGATCCTTTCTTCCTCAGCAAAAAAATTACTTCTGATAAATCTGGTTTTTTCTTTAATTATCCGATTTATATCTGCCTCCAGATCAAGTTTATAACTAACTTGATCAGCCTCATGGTTATTATTTCTTACAAGATAGGCTCCATGATGGTACATTTTTTCCAGTAGGTCTGATATATATTCATAATTTACTTCTGCTTCCAGATCGGTTATCGGTTCCATCACCATATGGACCATATCACTTACAGTATATTCTTTTTCCACCGGAGACACGGCAAACAGTGTCAATAATTTAATCAAACGCAGTCCTGTATCAATATCTTCTTCATCCAGAATTGATGAAATCTCCTGTTCATAATAACGAAAAACTTTTTCATAATATTCTCTGGTTTCCATCCTCTCACGCAGACGGTCCAGAAAATGATCAAATATTAAATCTGGATTCAAAAGCACAGAAGCAGGTTCAGCCAGCATAGCCGGAATCCCTCGTGATTCATCACCGCGAAGGCGGTAATGTATGAAATCGATAATACCTCGGTGCTGGGAAAAAAGAGGTTTTAAATTATCCAGCAATGAAATAGTCAGTGGATTAACGGGGTATAAATCAATAAATTGTTTTTTATTGACCTGCCAATTTTTAAACGAAGAGCTATATTTTTTATATATATTTTCTATAATTTCCTCAGAACCTGGTTTTTTCTTGATTAATCTTTTAGATACAATTTGTTTAATATGAGTACCTGATAAATGAAAATGAACAGGATATCTATCCTTTATCTTACCAAATATTTCCTGGGTTATTTCCCCGGTTTTTTCAATAGCCTCCTGAAGTGTGGCCATTAACCAGCAGCTGCGACCGGTAACAAACTCCCCCATAAACTGTAAATAACGAATATCTTCATTAAAACTTCGGCCGTCAGGTTTGGAACGCAAAAATTCTGAAAGTTCATCAATTAAAATAATCAGACCCTCAGAATTGCGGTTATCAAATTCCTGGGCCAGTGTTTGATAAAACTCTTTCCTCAGATAGGTGTTTTCATCTTTATACATAGATAAAGATGAAAAATTATCTATTAATTTACGGCCTATAATATCTTCCAGATTCTCTGAGCTGCTGTGTTCAACCAGTGAAATATTTACCGTTGTAAAATCTTTTATTTTAATTTCATTCTTATATTTCTTCAGTTTACCGGTATCATCCTGCTCTAAAAGAGGCTCCCAGCTGTCTTCATAATTAAGGAGCAAATTAATAATTGTCAACAAATGTGATTTTCCCGAACCAAAGTTTCCCTCCAGAAAAAAACCTTTTCCTGCTTTTTTTGAAATATTATGGAATAATGAGGTCAGTACTTTTTTTGCTTCCCCGGTTAATAAAAAGCTGTGGGTTAAAAATTTTCTTAGTTTCGGGTCCTGACTATCAGAGAGCTGGATCACAGTCCTGACTTCAGGTACTTCAATCAGATCTTTTATTTTATTCATCCCCATCCACCTCTTTTTTCAATCTATTATAAGCTCCCCATAGATTTTTCATACCGGTTTCATTAATCAGTTCCCGAAAATACTTCATTCCTTCCTGTTCCTGATTAAGCTGTTTAAATACAAACTGCAGGGTATTTCTAAGATAATAATCCCCCGGTTCTTCCCGGCAGCTTTGTTTTAGATAGGGTAAGGCTTTTTCATATTTTTCTGCTTTATAAAGACTTAAACCAAGATTTTTTCTAATAAATGTGTCCTCAGGTTCCAGATGAAGAGCCTCCCTGTATACATCAGCAGCTTCCTTATATTTTTCCTGTTCTCTTAACTTTTCGGCCAGCAGGGTGTGAATATAAATATTTTCTGCATATTTATCCAGTTTTAACATTTTTCTCAGCTCTTTTTCCGCCTCTCCGGGTTTTCGATCCTTAAGTCTTATCTTTAATTTTTCCCTGAAGGCAAAATTATCTTCTTCTTTTTGAAGATAATCTTCCAGCATTTTTTCAGCCAATTCACTTTCATCCTGCATATCATAAATTTTAGCTTTTAATTTAGTAAAACGACTATCATCGGGATTTTCGGTAAGCTGTTCCTGACATAGATCCAGGGCCTGTTCATACTTTTCTCTTCTAATAAAGGTCCTGATTAATCTGGAAGCCAGATAAGGAGACTGCTTTATTTGATAGCCCTGGCTAAAATACTCCTCTGCCTTTTCATAATTCATATTTCGGTAATTTATATTACCCATAACAGTCAGGGCATGGACGTTTTCCGGATCAGAAGCCAGTACATTTTCAGCCAGGTCTTCTGCCCGCCCTATCCGATTTAATCTAAGATAAACATCAGCCAGACTGGCAGTAAGATAATTATTTTCAGGATAAGTTTCTTTTCCTTCTTCAAGAAGATCCCGGGCTTTTTCATATTTCTTTTCTTTTTTGAAGTTTCGAGCTTTCTGAACCATTTCTTTTACCTTTTGAAATTCTCCCATAAAATGTACACTCCTAATCTTATGTTTCTTCAAATCTATTCACATGTGAGTAACCTTTTTGCTGTAGAGATAAAAATTAATACGAAAATAGCAGCCCCAATTAATTCAACCATAATGTCTTCAGTAAAACCTTCAGAATAAAAATATAAAAAAACAGAACCCAGTACAGCCAGTGCCAGAATAAAATAAACCATAACCGGTTTATCCTTAATACTTTTCCTCATTACATATTGACCTCCTGATTTAAAATCAGCATATAATGAATCATCATATATAGATAATAATATCAGCAGATTGGATTATCATTTTTGGAAAATATCTATTTAAACCTGATATTTTATTAAAATTATATCAAAAAAAACAATATATAACAAAAATAAATACACAACCGGCAAAATTACCGGCTGTGTATAAAAGTTAAATTTATACTATTGGACAGGTGGTGGATGACCAGGCAATTAAACCTCCTAAAACAACATTTACCTTTTCAAACCCATTTCTTTTCAATAAACTTCCTGCCGTAATAGAGCGCAAACCACTGCCACAGAATATAAATATTTCTTTTTTCCGGGGCAGTTCATCAAGATGGTCCAGAAGCTGGGTCAGATGGATGTTAATCGCATCGGCAATTTCTCCTTCTTCTTTTATTTCTTCTTCGGCGCGAATATCAAGAATATATTTTTGATCGGGATCAGTGTCCAGAAGATGACACAGCTCTTTAACCCGAACCGTATTTACTGTTGAACTGCTCTTGCCTGCCATATGCCAGTCTATAAGTCCCCCACCAAGATAACCTGCTATATTATCATATCCGGTTCTATAAAGATGATTAATTGCTTCTGTGGGGTATTCTCCTTCAGATATAAGAATAACTCGGGCACCCACCGGTACAAACCAGCCTATAAAGCCGGTCAGATTGGGCAGGGGAATGGAGATAGAACCCGGAATATGAGCAGAAGCAAAACTAACTTCAGTTCGTACATCAATAATATAGGTGTTTTCATCCTTCCTAAGGTCAGAAATTTCTTCGGGTGTTAGAGAGGCCGGTTTCTGATACTGGCTTAGAGGTTCAGGCCCGAGTTTATTATATTTCTCCATGTTCTCAAAATAAGGAGGATATTCCAGCATTTTACCAACATTATCAATAAATTTATCTTTGTCCGTATACTGAAGTTTAGGATTTAAGTTTCTTTCTATCCCCAGAGTGGTCCATTCCCTGTCAGAAATAGCACTTGCACATACAGAACCTGAACCATGAGCGGGACATAATATAACCTCATCCCCCAGAGGAAGTATCTTATTAAAAATAGAATCATAAAGCTGACCGGCAGTATGGTCCAGCTTATCTTCATCTAAAAAATCTACCCTGCCGACATCTCCGGCAAATAAAGCATCCCCTGTAAAGACCATCCAGGGCTCTTCTTCATATCCGTATAATACATAACTAAAAGAACCGGGAGTATGTCCGGGAGTATGCAGAGCTTCAATTTTCAACCTGCCGATTTGAAATTCCTGGCCATCTTCTACCGGTGCTCCGTATTGATAATCAACATAATCATCAGCATGCCATATTTTAGCACCTGTTTTTTCTTTTATCTCCAGTGAACCAATTAAGTAATCTTCATTACGATGGGTTTCCAGAACATTAACTATTTTATATCCAGCCTCTACCGCCCGGGAAAGATAAACATCCACATCTCGTCTCGGGTCAATTACAGCAGCCTGACCACCATCACCTATTATATAAGAATTGTGGGCCAGACCGGGAGTTTTAATCTTTTCAAATAACATAGAATCAGCTCCTTTTTTATTATGCGAAAATATTTTTAAAGACAATTAAAAGAAATTTATACTTTCTTATTTCCTTCATAAACCTTAACTAAAGAAATTTTTGCACCTCAACACATTAACCTTCAGGGTCTTTCATGAAAAAATGGTAAATGTTAAACCTCTTATTTTCAGCAGGTTTTTTTACTATTTCAAGCCCCTTGTTTTTACTATCTTGATATACTGAATCAACTTCTTCTGTAAGCAGAGTAATTATAGGACTTTTGTCTCCTGTATTTTTTTCCATATGAGAACAAAAACCTATTTTACCACCACCAGGAATATCATATATCCGACATAACCCCTGATCTTTAAACAGAGAAAGGCCTAAAAAATTACCATAAAATTCATCTACTTTTTCCAGGTCTTCAGCTCCCAAAAATATAATACTGTCCTGCCAGTTCATGATTACCCCCTCTGATTTATATTTTGTTTGCTATTTTAAAAATAGCTTTAACCCGACCACAGCTCAACCAAAAGGATTCCAGTACCCCAATGAAAAATATGTTTGCTTTATTCACATTATATCATATAAGCTTTTTCATTCTCTCCTGATTTAAGTTTCTATTTTCTACCCGGCTCTAATTTTAAAACCTCCTTTTCCAGTTTAAAAGTACCAGAAAAGAAGGTCCAATTGTAACAACTCAGATAGGAGAATAACAAAAATAACAGAATTTTTGTAGATCCTAACTTTTTTTAAGTATATCAAACCATTGTTAATTTTCAACTTATAGAGAAACTTCATGAAAACAAATAAGTTAATAATATATTAATCGGGAAAGATCACTCTTTGAGGGCACCTGCTGTCATCCCGCGAATAACCTGATCCTGGAAAAACAGATATAAAATAATTACAGGAACCGCTGAAATAATAACTCCAGTCATTACCATTGGTATATTTGTACCATAACGACCCTGAAAATTCCACAATCCCAAAGTAATATTCCATTTGCCGGGGCTTGAAATTAAAATTAATGCATAAACAAATTCATTCCAAAATATAACAAGATTATATATTGCCACAGTAAAAATAGCGGGCCGGGAAAGCGGAAATATAATTTTTGTAAAGATTTGAAACTTAGAAGCACCATCAATAATTGCTGCTTCTTCCATTTGAGGTGGAATATCACGCATAAAACCGGTCAAAATAAATACAGAAATAGGAAGCCCAAAAGCAACATAAGGACCTATAAGTCCGGTTAAAGTATTGTATAACCCGATTGTCCTTGTAACCCGATAAACAGGAATCAAAGTACTGTGAATGGGAATCATCATCCCGGCAACAAAAATTAAAAAAACCAAATTGCTGTATTTGAATTCAATTCTGGTAATAACATAACTGGCCATAGCAGCAATAATAACAATTAAAATAACAGCAGAAAAAGTCACAAAACCGGTATTAAGAAAATATCTTAAAAAACCGGCTTTGACAGCTTCTATGTAGTTTTGAAACTGCCAGCTTTCAGGTGAAGACCATACAGAAGTAGTGAAAAATTCTCTTCTTTCTTTCAGACTGGTGTTAAAAACAAATATAAAAGGATAACCTGCAATCACAAGCCAAACTAAACAAAATATATATTTAAGAAAAATTGTTATTTTCCCTAATAACATGTTATCAACCTCCCCCTGGTTAAACTCTTATTGTTTTTTCCGGGTCAAATAAAGAAATATTAGAGAAACTGAAAAAGCAATCAGAAACAGACTAACAGCAATTGTACTACCATAACCCATACGATAACTGTCAAAAGAGGTTGTATACATATAGGTGGCCATTACTTCAGAAGCATGGTTAGGCCCTCCACCTGTCATAACAAATATTTCAGCAAAAATTTTCAAAGAACCCACAATACTTAAAACTACAGAATTTTTAATAACTGTTTTTAATTGTGGAAGAGTAATATGCCGGAAGGATACCCAGGCATTTGCCCCATCTATTTCAGCAGCTTCATAAAGCTGTTCAGGAATTCCTACTATACCCGCTATATATAAAATCATATGAAAGGGAACAAATCGCCAGCAGATAGCAACAATAGTAGAGTAAATAGCATATCTTCTGCTGCCCAGCCAATCTAGAATTAAATGTTCTAATCCCACAGCTTCTAAAAAATTATTTAATAGACCAACATTGGGATTATAAATATAACCCCATATTACTCCTATAGCAACTGTTGAAAGCAGCATAGGAAAAAAATAAACAGTTTTAAAGAATTTATCCAGCTTAATTTTACTGGTCAAAACAACTGCCAAAAATAAAGCAGTTGGAAGCTGAATTAAAAGTGATAAAAATACGAGTTTAAAATTATTTCCCACAGCCAGCCAGAATGTACTATCCCTTATCAGACGTGACCAGTTGTTAAGTCCTATAAACACCCCTTCTCCCACACCACTCCATCTAAGAAGGGAATAATAACCAGAAAGAGGTATGGGAGCAAGTAAATATAATGTGAAAAAGAAAAAAGCGGGTAATAAAAATAAGAAAGCAAAAAAACCATTGGATTTTAAAATATTATTTATTATTCTTTTTTTATCAGAATTTATTTTCTCCAAATTATCAGTCCTTTCACAATAGAATAAAATAAAGGGAGGGGCAGTCCTCCCCTCCCTTTATATTATCTTAGTCCGCATAATAGTCTTCTATAGCATCTGCCATGGCCTGAGCTTTTTCTTCAGGAGTAACATCTCCCCCAAATAAACCCTGTAATTGATTTAGATGGACCTGGGCAATTTCCGGGGGCAAATCCTGATCATACCAAAGCTGAGAAGATTCAGCTTCTTCTACAACCCGGAATATACTCTGCAGCATAGGATCATCAAGGTCATCAGCAACTCCGGAAATTGGAGGAATATTGCCAACTGCTAGTAATTCCTGTTTTGCCTTTTCATCAGTTAGATATCTTAAGAATTCTACAGCCATTTCTTTATTTTCACATTTTTCAGCTACAGAATAAAAATTATCTCCTACAGTTCCTACAATACCAGAAGTTGTTCCGTCTGCACCTTCAATGCTGGGAAAAGGAAAGAAATTCAGCTGTTCCTGAGTTATCTCATCTTCCATGCCAATAGTGGAATATGCCCATGAGCCCATTAAATACATTCCGGCATCTTTGGTATACAGCATAGTTCTGGAATCACCATCATCTTCATTCATGGCGTTTAATCCAGCAGGAAAAGCATCCATTTCAACCAGATCCCGGATCATCTGGCCGGCTTCTATAAATGGTTCATCGGTAAACGAACCAGCCATATCGGGAGAAACAGCAGCTCTATATACTTCTGGCCCGGCCAGACGATCAACAAAATACATGTAATACATTGATCCTGGCCACCTGTTTTGATTGGCCAAAGTAAAAGGAACTATATCATTTTCTTTGAATACTTCAATAATTTCAAGCAGCTCTTCATAGGTTTCGGGAGGAGTTAAATCATATTCAGCAAACATATCTTCTCTATACCAGATAACTGCCGGTGCTACATTGGTAACCGGTACTCCATACGTTTTTCCTTCAAAGGTTGAATTATTCATTGCAGCATCAAGAAAATTATCTCGCCAGTTATCTTCTTCAAGGTATGCTGTAATATCATATACCATACCTTCATCTACATAATTCTTTAGACCTCCTCCACCCCAGGTCATAAAAATATCCGGTTCATCATCTGCCGCTGCAGCTACACTTAATCTTGTTTTATAGTCATCATTCTGTATAGGTACATGTTCAATCTCAATATTGTCATGATCTTCCTCAAACCGGGCAATGGCATCCTCCACTGCGGCTCGAGCTGGATCCTCAGGTGTTCTGATATCCCATAAAGTGATAGTTTCTGTTCTTCTAAATAAATCAAAAAGAGAAAATGCCTCCACCTCAACCAGGCTAAACATAAAAATAAACATCAAAATCAAGGAAACAATAAATATTTTCTTATTCATGATTTTCCCCCTTTTATTTTTTTAATCACATTTAATTTCAGCCCCACTTTTGATCATGAAATATTGATTATCACCTCCAGAATAGAAAAAACATTATGATTTTATAATTGTCTCCTTTCTTTATTATACAAGTGAAATATAGTTTTGTCAATATTTTAAATAAACAGAGTTTAATCTTTTATTTAACACACTTCTTTTTTTCTGGCTTTATCAAAAATGTCAATAAAAACACCAGCAGCAAAATTATACCGGCAAAAATAAAGGCTATCTGAAAATCATAAAGATCAGAAAGATAACCAATGAACCAGGGGAAAAACATTAATGAGAGATTAACTATGATAAATATAATAGAAGTCACGGTACCCGTATAATCGGGAAATATTTTTGAAGCTGAATCCACCACCAGAGGGAATGTAGCCCCTGTGAAAAGACCAACCAGCACAAAATTAAAAAGAATTAACCACTGCAGCTGTAAAAACACAGACAGCAGTAGTATAATTCCTCCTGTAAAATTACCCCACTTTATTAAAAATATATTACTATAACTGCGGGTAAATTGGGTGGTTAAAAATCTACTCAATATTATTCCAATCCAGAACATAGATAATGATAGTCCTGCAGTAACAGGAGAAGCCCGCAGATGAGTTTCCATATACATTGGAAGCCAGGTTGTAAGTGAAGCCTGATTACCCACATATAACAGCATAATGATTAGAATGAACCACATACGTTTATTTTTTAATATTATATTGAAGTTTACCTGCTTTTGATTTTGGGAATCTACAATAGATACCTTTTTGTTTTTTTTCACTAAAATAACGAAATATAATAAACCCAACAATGATAAAACAGCCATCAATCTAAATATAAGGCCCCAGTTCAGGCCCTGTTCCATTAATATACTGGCCATGAGTGGCCCTATGAGTGCCCCAATCCCAAATACTGCATGTAGAATATTAAGATATACTGCCCGATTATCGGGAAACTGTTCGGCTAAAAATGAATTATTCAGATTATCGGGTACTTTACTGCCCAGACCATATAAAAAAAACAGAAAAAGTAAAGTGCTGTAAACAGCAGCAAAACTAATGGAAAAAAGAGAGACCACAAAAATAAAAAAACCGATCACGATTAATAAAGCCTTATTATATTTATCTGCTATAAATGCCATTAAAATAGTGATTAACAGGCCACCAATACTTTGAAAAGTAATCAATAACCCCCCCTGGGCTGCTGTAATATTAAATTGTCTTACAATTACAGGCAGCATGGGGCTGATCATAGTTAAAGATATAGAAAACAAAGCCATAAGCAGATATACTGCAATCCTTAATTGCCTGTCCAAATTCATGGGTTATAATTCTCCTTAATTGTTTGTATTTATATTTGATTTGGGAAAAGTAACCTGATATATTACTTTATCCTTAATTAACCTGCTGGATTTTACTTAAAAACAGGGCTATCAGCAGACTCTCTGATAACCCCGTAAGCTTTTTTATTTTTAAAATAGCAAAAAAGAATTAAAGCGGCTTACATAATATTTCCTGAATTCTTAAATCAAAAAAATCAACCGTAGAAACCGCTCTCAGGATTAAAGAAGTATCCACACCACTACTGTCTCCTCCCAGGGCAATAATTTTTTTGCCGGCCGGAATTAAACCTGAATCCACAGCATTCATTGATATTTCTACGGCAACTTTTGTACCCTGAGAAAAGGTATAATAAGTGTAGGCAATCAATTCTACCGGGGGCAGGCCCCCAAACTTTTCCTTAATACTTGCTTCAACATTACCCATAAGGGCATGAGTAGGGGTCAATATCTGAGCCCCAAGCTGTCGTGCCTTCTCTAATTTTTTACGATCAGGTTCACCATATTTTTCCCAGGTCCCGGCATGTAAGGTTACTCCAATTAAAGTAATATCCTCCCAGCCTTTTAGCTTATACATTTCTGCAGCCCGCAAAATTGTATCCCCACCAGTGGGAATTACAACATGATTAATATTCTCTTTAACAGCTGTCTTCCCTGAAATTGCAAGAGCCTCCCCCGTGTTTTGCTCTCCACTTTCCTGGAAATATTTAACTGTTCTTTCAGCCATTTTTCTACCTCCTCGAATACTGTCAATTTTTAATATGCTTTTCTCTGGAAAAAATAATAATAGAACAGAAATGTTCCACTGAGTACAACCACCAGTGAAAAACGATAAAGAGCCGTCAAACTAAAATTTTCATATAAAAATCCGCCAATCAAACTTCCAAACAAAGAAGACAGACCAAAAAGGGAGGTTATAAACAAAGTCTGACAGGTTGTTTTCACTTTTGGTGGTGACATTTTTTCCAGAAAATTAATACCTGCAATAAAAAGTAAAGCAAATCCAAAACCCCTAAACATCTGCGCTATAACAACCAGTACAGTTGAAAAGGCCAGATTAAAAAGTATTACCTGAACAATAGTTAATAAAAACCCACAAAATATGACTTTTTTCAAACCATATTTTCCGAGAAATTTAGCTGAAAAAAAGAATATCGGAATTTCAATAAATGCCGGTAAGGCCCATGACAAACCGGTCACCGACTCACCTGAACCCATATGTTCTATAATAATTGATATATATGTATCCAGAGACATGGAAGCCGTCCTGATAAGAGTAATCGATAATAAAAAGATTAATATGGGTTTTATGGTAAACACTTCTTTGACATCAGAAAAAATGTTCTCAGAAGAGATATCCGTAGTTTGGGGCAGCTTCCTTGAGGAAAAAGATAATATAATCAAAAATCCAGAAGCCACAAGAAAGCCCAGATAAATACCATATTCCTGAAATACTCTGCCCCCAATTAAGACAGTTAAAGCAAACCCCAGACTACCATACAGGCGAACTCTACCAAAGTCAATATCTCTTATCCTCTGGACCTCAATAGCAAGTTTGTTTATAAATGGTTCTATGGGGCTTACCAATGAACAAAAGAGGATCTGCAATAAAAGAAAACTCCAGAATGTAGAAGTTATTACATAAGCAGGAATTACCAGTGCTCCTCCTACCGCGGTCAGCATGACAATTCTTCCATGCCAGTTCTTGTAATCGGCCAGCATACCCCACAGAGGAGCTATTAATATATTGACCACAGGAAATACTGCCAGCAGGAGACCTATTTGGGTGCCGGGAATACCGGCTCTTTCTAAATAAAGTGGAAAAAAAGGGAAAAAAGCTGCAATGTGAGAGTTAAACATAAAATATATTATTTTAAAAAACATGAACAGCCTCCATTAAAAACTGCAATTATAAAAATTTATACTAAAATTTTCTTTTGATTATAATCCAGAATTATAACTCATTTTCTTTCGGAGTGTAAAAAACACTATCCGGACCACCGATGAAAAAATAACCATCATATTCATGTTCAAACATAATATAATAATCAATTCCAGCTTCTCTTTCTATAAACATCTGCAGCCCTTCTTCTGTTTCCTGAACAACCCGCCAGTTGTTCTCAAGCAAATTTGTTTGATACCAGTCCCCAACTTCTTTAAAATTATATAATTTTTCTAAATTATCCCGATTTTCCTCAATAAAACTTTCTGGAATTTCATCCTCCTCAAAATCCAGAGCGGCCAGTTCTTCCATTGATTTCATTTCTGTAGTTGACCTTTCCGGGAAGTCAGTATCATAGTATAAAACTACTGACTTTGAAGTGAAGTATCTCTCATTAACTTCATTTTCTATTTCTTCAAAGAAGCTTTCCGGAATATCTTCATATTTCTGATAATTTTTCAGCCTAAAAGCCGGATGGACCGGTATACTGTTTGGCAAAAAATCTCTTTCCAGTTCAGCAACTCCAGCTTCCCGTTCTTCTTTTTCATCAAAAATTGAATTATTTCCATTGAATAAAGTTTCTCTTATATTTGGTGGAATCATCTCATAAACCCGAATAACAAAAGTGCTGATTTCACTCAATCTCTCCAGATCTATTTCCTCAAGATCCATTTCTTTTAAATCAATACCTTCCAGATCTAACTCATCGGCTTCCTGCAGCTCTTTTAAATCCTCCTCGGTTAATTCTTCTATATCTTCTATATCTTCAGGTAAGATTTCCTGCAGCTGCTGAATATTTTCAAAACCATCAAAACTATCTGCTATTTCAATAAGCTCATTAATTCTGTCTGAAGCCAGCTCCCTGATATTTGACCACTGGAAATATACAACACCCACGAGTATAATGAAAAGGGCCAGCAATATAAGTAAAGCAGCCAGACAGCCCGAAAAACCATCGTTTTTTTTAGCTATTTTTAAAAAATTGCTCATCTGCAGCTCTCCCCCACTTTTAACATTTTTCAATCCTTAATAATGTATAATATTACATTTTTTCTGTTTAATTGATATAATTATTTGTTAATTATTTATTTATGTATCTGTATATAATTTTCTATAATAACAATTATTATCCTGCATATTTAAAAAAACTTTATCATAAATCCCTTTTTTAAATCTGAATCTCGCAAATAAATTGATGAATTAAAACTAAAAAATTATTGCTGTTTGTTCAGAAAACAAATTATTTAAAATATAAAAAGGATTTTTTTAATTTTCATTGAATTAATAATATACTTCAGCTTTTGTTTTAAAAATTTATTCCAATTAATGAAATATAATTAATACCCGGCAAAAAGGATATGATGGTTCATAAGAATAAACAACAGGAGATGAAAAATTTTTAGTAGTAACAAATTCTTATTTGTTGATCATTTTCTTATTTGTAGATCATTTATTTTTACCCTATTTTTTTAAATCAGCTGAATTTAGTCAGTTTTAACAGGATAATCTCAGATAAATAATATTCTCATTTTATAAAAAAAGAAATGCATACCTTTAAAATATTTAAATTTTTTCACGGGCTTTATTACTGAAAAAACAATTCAGGGTTGTGATTGTTTTTTAAATATTAATCTTATTCTAAAAAGGGGGAATTTTAATGGAATATAAAATAATTGGTGAAGTCATGCCTGCTCTTGAATTTACACTGGAAAAAGGAGAAAAAATAAAATCACAGGCGGGAGCAATGAAATGGATGGACAGTAATATAAAAATGGACACTGAAATGCAGGGAGGAATAGGTGGTTTTATTAAACGTAAAGCCATGGGAGAAAGTGGTTTTTTGAACAAGTTTGAAGCTGCCGCTTCGGACAGTATTTTGAGTTTTGGTCATTCCTATCCCGGGCACATAATTCCACTGGAAATAAAAGAACCTATAATATGCCAGAGACGAGCTTTTCTGTGTGCCACAGAAAACATTGAACTAGATATTTATCTGCAAAAAAAGCTGGGCAGTGGATTTTTTAGTGGAGAAGGTTTTATTCTGCAAAAACTCTCCGGTTCTGGGATGGCTTTTGTTGAACTTGATGGAGAAATTGTTACCAGAGAACTGGCTCCTGGTGAAAAAATTAAAGTTGAAACCGGAGCTGTAGGCATGTTTGACTCCACAATAAATATAAATGTAGAACGAGTTAAAGGAGCAAAAAATTTATTTTTTGGTGGGGAAGGATTATTTTTAACAACTCTGGAAGGACCGGGAAAAGTTTGGCTCCAGACAATGCCCGTGCAGAGTCATGTAGGCGAAATCAGCAAATATATTGAAACTAAAAAATAAAAATAAAAGGCTTTACTCTGATCCCACCTGTTAAAAATCTTTCTTAATCAGGATATTCGGTCAGAGTAAAGCTTTTTTGTTTTGATATATTTAAATATTTAATCCTGGGCCAGAGCCTCTCCAACTGCTTCCAGAAATGCTTCACTGGTTATTGTAGCACCAGAAATATTATCTACTTCAACACTCTGAGTTTCCAGAACAGAATTTATTAACTCTTCAAAAGCAGGTTGGGCAATCTCATCTGTTTCCTGATGCTGAATAATTTTAATATCTACAATTTCGTCATTTTTAACAAAAACTTCTACTTCCATCTCTCCTCCATATCCTTCAGCATTACCTATAAAAGATTCAGTATAATCAACCTCAACCAGTTCTATATCTCCCACCTCTTTATCGGCCAGTGCCTCTTTTAGAGCTGAAATGAATGCTTCACTGGTAATCGTGGCTCCAGAAATAGTGTCTACTTCAATAATCTGCTGTGATATAACCGCCTCTTTTAGATCCTCAAAAGCAGGATCGGCAATATCTTCTGTCTCAGCATGTTCGACAATCTCTATCTCAATTATCTCACCATCCACCAGCTTAACTTCCAGAATGATTTCCCCACCATAGCCCTCAGCACTGCCGGTGAATATTTCCATTTGTGCTTCTTCTTCAGGCTCTATTTCATCTTCTCCAATACCGGCTTCTCTTAATATCTCTCTTATAGCCTCCAGATAGGCCTCACTGGTCACCGTGGCTCCGGAAACTTTATCCACCTCAGTACTCTGGGCAGCCAGCACAGCTTCTCTGAGCT
>PWDW01000233.1 GCA_003553225.1 Halanaerobiaceae bacterium | reverse complement strand
GGCTGTGGAAAACCATATTTTAGTTGTTTTTTGATATTAAACCCTTTTTGTCAATAACAGCTTTACATCAATAACAAACAAAATAAATTACAACTAAAATAAAATCAACTTAACTTTAGGTTAAGCTGCACTTTTATAATAAAAACTAATGTGATTCTGTGGGGTTATATTTATGTTAAAAAAAGGATTGTTTATTTTATTTATATTTTTTTATTTTATTTTTATATTAAGCCATGCTGCCATTTTAGCAGCTTCGTCCCCCCAATTCAGACTGGTATATGTTATTCAGGAAGGGGAAACACTTTATGATATTGCTCGCGATTATAATATTTCTTTAAATCAGCTGGTCAATGAAAATGATCTGAATGAAAACAATACTACTATTAGACCGGGCCAGGAATTGATCATTCCCTTACTGGAAGAGCCTGAAAGCAAAGCAGAAGATAAATATAATTGGGACCTGGCTCTATATGAGGACCCCGATAATAAAAATGAAAGAGCTGATCGAGAATTTAGTCTTAACACTAATTCAACAACATATGCGGTAAGAGTAAATGAAGGAAAAATATTACCCGAGGTGGATATTCCTGACAGTCAGATAATATTATACAATGTACAGCGTGGAGATACCCTATATGATCTTGCCCACCTGTTTAACACTTCTACCGGGGTGATCATGGCGTTAAATGAAAAAGAGGACAATATAATTCGCCCCGGGGAACAGATAAAACTACCCGTACATAATTTATCCGAAAGAGAAGTGCTTTACAGGACCATTTCCGATAGAGAGCTGGAACTTCTGGCCAAAATAATTCACGGTGAAGCACGGGGGGAACCATTTGCCGGTAAAATCGGAGTCGGAGCTGTTGTAATTAACAGATTATTATGTTCTGATTTTCCGGATTCAATTGAAGAAGTAATATTTCAAAGTGGGCAATTCTCTGCTGTTTTTGATGGGCAGTTTAATCTGATACCTGATCAGAGTTCTTATACTGCTGCTCGTGAAGCTTTACGGGGTAAAGATCCAACCGGGGGTGCTCTTTATTTTTATAATCCCCAAAAAGCACAAAACCGTCAGTGGTTTGAAGATACCCGTGAAATTATTACTATTATTGGTGATCATCATTTTGCCCGGTAAACTCAGGAAATAATTAATTTTGGTGGTTCTCCACCATAAACGTTGGTAAGTTTAAGTATATGCTGCTGTTAGCTGGTATGAACATTTCACTGCCCCTCCATTTGATACACATGGTTGGGCCAGTATTAGCGCATCGAGCGCGTCAAAGGACTCCTTCCTCGCATTGAGGGAGAGAAGACGAATAACGAAATTTTTGTTTCACCTTTCGCTCTCCACGACTGCGACTCGCTCCAGGGACCAGGACCTGGGGACCGTCGGAAGTGAGTTAAATTTAGTTTCTTTTTGACCGAAAGAGAAGATGGGAGCTGGTCCTTTTCGTGAATGAAGCAATAGCAGCATATATAAATATTTTTATCAGCGGAAGTGGAGATCATCCAAATATTTAAATAACCCTTTATTGCTTTATGGATAAAGTTTTATAGATAAAAATAATATTAAAAAATCATTGAGGTGAAAATAAAATAATGGAACTCAAAATTAAGAAAGTTGATCCGGAGATACCTTTGCCTAAATATCAGCATGGAAAAGAAGATGCCGGTATGGATCTTCGGGCGGCAGAAAAAGCTTTTTTAGATTCCCGGGAATATAAGCTCATAAAAACCGGAATAAAAGTTGCAATTCCTCATGGCTATGCTGGTTTTATATATCCCCGAAGTGGTCTGGCCTTGAAAAAGGGAGTTACTGTTTTGAATGCTGATGGAGTCATAGACCCTGGTTATAGAGGGGAAATTGGGGTAATTCTTATCAATCATGGTCAGGAAGGGTTTGAAGTACAAAAATATGATCGTATTGCCCAGTTCATATTACATCCGGTCAGTAGGGTGGAGTGGCAGAAGGTACAGGATTTAACTGAAAGTGAACGGGGTACAGGTGGTTTTGGTCACAGTGGGCGAAAATAGAAACATTATTTGATTGAATGAACTCAGTTTAAGATTTTAGAAAAGGGACCTGTTAAGACCGGTATAAGGATTATAATAAGTATCTAATAAGAATTTTTAGAAGTAATTCTGGATTAAGAGAGATAAGAAAGTTTTCACAAATTAACCAATAAATATTTGAGGGTGATAATATTATGGAATCTTCAATTAGAAATATTAAACTGGCCCCGGAGGGACAGAAGAAAATTGACTGGGCTAAAGAAAGTATGGATATACTGAATCAAATTCTCCGAAAATATAAAAGACAGAGTCCCCTGGAAAATTATCGGGTAAGTATATGCCTGCATCTGGAAGCAAAGACAGCATATATGGCACTTGCTTTGTCTGAACTGGGAGCTGAGGTGACTATCTGTGGAAGTAATCCATTATCAACTCAGGATGATGTTGCTGCAGCCCTGGTTGAGAAGGGGATCACTGTTCACAGCTGGTATGGGGCCTCTATGGCAGAATATAAAGAGCATATTAAGACTGTAGTTGATTCAAAACCTCATCTTATAATAGATGATGGTGGGGATCTTGTGGAAGAAATAAATTCTCGAAAACCGGAACTTATTGAAAATATACTTGGGGGATCAGAAGAAACCACTACCGGGATTCATCGCCTGGAATCTCTTGAAAAGGAAAATCGCCTGAAATTTCCCATGATTGCGGTAAACGATGCCCACAGCAAGTATCTTTTTGATAACAGATATGGTACAGGACAGTCAGTATGGGATGGAATCATGAGAACCACAAATCAGGTGGTTGCGGGCAAAACTGTCGTAATAGTAGGTTACGGATGGTGTGGTAAAGGGGTGGCCATGAGGGCTAAAGGGCTGGGAGCCAGAGTAATTGTGTGTGAGGTAGATGCCATCAAAGCAAGTGAAGCCTGGATGGATGGGTTCAGAGTCATGAAAATGGAAGATGCTGCTGCCAGGGGGGACATATTCATTACAGTTACCGGCTGCTGTGATGTTATCCGAACCGAACATTTTCAGAAGATGAAAGATGGAGCTATTTTGGCCAATGCCGGTCATTTTGATGTTGAAATTAATAAAAATGATCTGGAAAAGTGCTCTCTGCAAATGGAAAAAGTGAGAAAAAATATTACTCAGTACACCCTGCCCGAGGACAAAAACTTATACTTACTGGCTGAAGGTAGACTGGTTAATCTTGCAGCTGCCGATGGTCATCCGGTGGAAATAATGGATATGAGCTTTTCTTTACAGACTTTATCCTTAATTCATTTAACTAATAATTCTGATTTAGAATGCGGCCTTCATAAAGTACCCGATAATATTGACCAGCAGGTGGCCCGTTTAAAACTTGAATCTCTAAATTTAGAAATTGATCAACTAACAGAGGAACAGAAAAAATATCTTAACAGCAGTAGTGGTTAATATATATTATTATACAGGTAATTGAGGTGTATAACCATGAATTTTTTGTTTGTTATCCTATCAGCTGCTTTATTTGTAGCTCCCCTGTTTAATACAGGGGTTTATTTTCTGGGCTGGGTGGCTTTAATACCTTTTTTATATGTAATAAAAAACAAAAAGCAGAATGAAATAATTCTTTACAGCTGGTTTCTGGGGATGTTAATCATGGCCGGTTCTTGCTACTGGCTTTATTATCCGGTTGCATTACATTCACCTATCCCCGGTCCAGTTGCTGCTCTGCTGGTAATGATTCTTTTTGTTCTGCTGGGTTTATTTTATGCATTTTGGGGTTATCTGTATTCTGTCATTAAATCCCGGCAGGGATTTTATCCCTTTATACTTGCATTTAGCTGGACCGGTATAGAATTTATTCGTTATTATTTTCTAACAGCTCTCCCCTTTGGTTTTTTGGGATACACCCAGCATGGTTATAATTCTCTTCTGCAGTTTGCCGAAATAGGGGGCGTGTTTTTGGTTTCTTTTATTGTGCTATTAATCAATGGTTATATTTACAGTATCCTGTTTTTACGAAATAAGAAAGCTTTTTTTGTACTGACAATTATACTAATTGCTATAACTGCTGCTGGAACATTACGTTATTATCAAATAGCAAATAAAAATTATGATAAACTTTCAGCCGGAGTGGTTAGTACTGCAGTTTCCCAGGAGGATAAATGGAGACCGGAAATGGTAGAAAACAATCTTAAAAAAATATCTGAGTTAGCTGTAAATTTATCAGAAAAAACTTTGATTATCACCCCGGAAACTTCATTAACTTTTGACTTAATAAGAAACAATTATTACCGTGAGATGTTTTTTGAACAGATAGAAGAGATCGACTCCTATATTATTGCTGGTAGTCTGGCTTTGGGACCTGAAGATGAAATATATAATACCAGTTTTTTGCTTGCTCCCAATAAAGAGATCTTAGATTTATATAGAAAAAATGCTCTGGTACCTTTTGGTGAATATTTACCTCTGGAAGATGTTTTAAAAAATATAGTTAACTTAAATATAAGTTCCCAGGCTCCCGGACAAAAAGTAACTAAGTTTGAAACAGACTATGCTTTTTGGATATCTCCGATATGTTCTGAGATTTTAAATCCTGATTTTTTAAGAAACAATACTGCAGACACCGATTTTATTATTAATCAGTCCAATGAAGCCTGGTTTGGGATTTCCAATCTGCAGGAACAGATGTGGACTGCAGCTGTTTTTAGAGCTGTAGAGAACAGGAGAGCGGTCATAAAAGCCGGGAACTTTGCTTTTAGTGGTTTAATACATCCCTCCGGTCAAACACTCTCCCGGACAGATCCTGGAGAAATCGCAGCTACTGAAGTTGATATTGTTTTAAATAATACAGAAACTTTTTATCAAAAAGGTGGTAACTGGATAGGGCTAATTTCTGTTTTTTTAATCCTGATGTTTGTAAGTATTAAGTCTTATAAATATAATTAAAAGAAGATAGTTTGGTTCAAGTCCTGCTGAAAAAGCGCTATAAAAATCAAAGGAGGGGCAGATGAAAGAGATAAATTTAAAGAAATATAAAAAACATTTTAAAGGTTATACTGAATTAAGACTGCAGGAGAATAAACAGGTAAATATTTCTTTTGTTAATGGCAGCAATAAAAACAATATACAGGACAGTTCTGCGGGAGTTTCAGCTAGAGTAAATCAAAATGGGGCCTGGGGTTTTGCCTCAACACCGGGGACTTCCAGAAATGATGTAAAAAATATTATTAATGAAGCACAAAAAAATGCCAGCTTTCTGGCCCGGAGAAAAAAAACCAAAAAAGAGTTAAACAAAAAATATAATGGCCGGGGGGATTGGGATTATTCGACAGCTAAGCCCCGCCTTTCCCAAAAAGAATTGGTTCAGTTCATGCAAAAACTGGACAATCATATTGAGCAAAAATATACTAAATTAAAAAGCCGTTCATTATTCTTAAATACACTTGATATGGAAAAGAGGTTGCTCACTTCTGAAAGTCAAGTTTCTTATTCACTTTTTCCCCGTTCTTTCATTTATGTCAAATTAAGCACCGAAAAAAATGGTGAAAAATTTGAAATTACCGATAGCTTTGGGGGACTTGGTCATTTTGAAGATAATTTTTCAGAGCCAGCTGACTTATATTCAGAGATTAATGAATTATATAATCATTTAATGAAAAAAAGAGAGGGAGTATATGCTGAGGCTGGTTCCTGTGAATGTATTCTTGATTCCGAGCTGGCAGGTATTCTAGCCCATGAAGCTTTTGGTCACACTGTAGAAGCTGATCTGGTGAAAAGCGGATCTGTGGCTGAAACATATATGAATAAGAAAGTTGCCGCCCCGGCTGTTTCTATGATTGATTATGCTAATAAAGCATTTGGAGAAACCTGTCCGGTCCCTGTTCATGTGGATGATGAGGGCATACAGGCCCGAGATACTGTGATTATAGAAGATGGTATTCTGAAAAGTTATATGCATAACCGGGAAACTGCCCGTGAGTTCGATGCAGAACCGACCGGACATGGTAGAGCTTTTAGCTTTTCTGATGAACCTTTAATTCGGATGAGGAATACGGCTATTCTGCCCGGTGAACACACCTTATCAGAAATGATATCTTCTATTGAGGATGGTTATTATTTAATTAGACCTTCCAATGGTCAGGCAGATTCAACCAGTGAGTTTATGTTTGGAATAATACTGGGTTATAAAATAAAAAATGGAAAGCTGGGCCGGGCAATTAGAGATACTACTATTTCCGGAGTGGCTGTGGATGTACTCCAGTCAGTGTCTATGATTTCTGATGATATTACCTGGATAAGTTCGGGTATGTGTGGTAAAAAACAATCAATTCCTGTAGGACTGGGTGGACCGGCTGTAAAATGTCGTGTAAATTTGGGAGGGAGATAAAATGCAAAACAGCAATGATTTAAAGTCATATCTGGAATTATTGTCTAAAGCAGGTGCAGATAAAGCACAGTGCACATTAAACAAAAGAAGATTATTTGAAATAAATGTTGAATCAGACGAGATCAGTTTGCTTAGAACAACCTATAATCAGGAATTAAATTTAAACGTGATCAGAAATCAGGCCCGGGGTAATATAAATATTAATCAAATAACTGACTCTGCAGTGAAAAAGGCTGCCCGGCAGGCTGTCCGGATAGCAGAATCATCTCAACCAGATGAAGCTCATGATATTTCACCGGGCCCCCTTAATAAAAAATTTGAAAAAGGACCTGATCGTGAAGATCGGAATAAAATGTATGAACTGCTGGCTGAATTTTTGCATCAGGTACAGCAAAAATATCCCCTGATAAATCTAGAACAGGTCAATTTTAGATTTTATAACAATAATCGTCAGCTATCTAATACAAATAATGTTTATCTGTCAGAGCAAAAAAGTTTTTATACTTTTAGTACTATGTTTATGGCAAAAAAGGGAGATCAGACTTCTTCCTTTAATCATACCCGATTCAGCAGTCTTAATCTTCAGGAAGGATTGTTAAAAAAAGGATCAATTGCACAGCTTTTAGCTCAAAGTGAAAAACAGATAAAGACCAAATCGATTCCAGAGAAATTCACCGGAGATATAATTATTACCCCTGATTGTTTAAGTGATTTTATAAATATGTATATTAATATTTCTTTAAGGGATAACCCTCTTATTGAAGGGACCAGTATGTTTGCAGATCAGCTTGAACAAAAAGCAGCAGACAGCAAATTTACTCTTTATTCCCGTCCTGTGGATCCAGACACCGCCGGTGGTTATTTTATAACAGGTGATGGTTTTTTAAGTGAAAATGCAGTTATTTTTAAAAATGGTGTTCTCAAAAGGTTTTTGTTAAGTCAGTATGGAGCCAACAAAACAGGCCGGGAGATGTCGAATAACCGTGGTGGAGCTTATGTAGTGGAGCCCGGAGAAATGACCCGTAATAAAATAATCAAAACAGTGGACCGGGGACTTCTTGTGGCCCGATTTTCAGGAGGTTCTCCCAATCAAAATGGAGATTTTTCCGGAATTGCTAAAAATAGCTTTTATATTGAAAAAGGCCAGATTAAATACCCGGTGGCCGAGACAATGATATCCGGTAATCTGAAGAATATTTTTAATAATATCGGGGCCATATCCAATAAAAGAATAAATTTTGGAGATGATATCCTGCCCTGGATATTAACTACGGGTATTACAATATCAGGAGGCAATTGATGAAGATAAATCACTTCTATATATCCACTTTTTCTCCATTTTCTCGGTTTCGATGGCCTGCAGGACCCGAATGATGATCAAGTTAGGATGGAGATCCTTTGAAGGGTTTGATGTGCTAATACTGGGCCAGGCATATGTATCAAATTGAAAAACAGCGGAATATTCATATCACCCAACAGCAGCCTATATCCATGTTTTTCACCGGTAGAAGTGGGTATGATCCATATTTTACCAATGGTTTTGGGAAAGAAACATAAAGTTAAGACAGGTTATTCGGTTTTAAGCTCCTCTACCAGCTGCTCATCGGGGTCAACATATATAGTCTGATATTCATCATAATAAACCAGTCCGGGTTTTGCACCTTTGGGTTTATTAACATTTTTGACCTCAGTATAATCAATTGGAACATTTTGTGACATTCGGGCATCACTGTGGTAGGCAGCGAGTACGGCAGCTTCAATTATTGTATTTTCAGGAATTTCTTTACCCGTATGATTTCGAATTATAACATGTGAGCCGGCAATTTTTTTGGTATGCAGCCACAGGTCCTGATTGCTGGCAATTTTTTTGGTTAAACGATCATTTTGACGATTATTTCTGCCGACAAGTATATCGTAGCCCTCAGTAGAACGGAATTTGTGGGGGGGTAGTTTTTTTTGAGCCTTTCTTTTCTGAGGGTTAACCTGTTTATTTTTTTCAATATACCCTTCATCCTTAAGTTCTTCTTCAATTTCGGAAAGGTCAGCCATGTTTTCAGCCTGATTTATATTTAACTTGACCTGCTGCAAATATTTTTCCTCATGTTTAAGTTTGCCCAGCTCCCTTTTAATATATTTTTTACTTTTTTTGGTTTTATTATATTTTTTGAAAAAATACTGGGCATTTTCAGCAGGGGTAAGATCGGGTTTTAATGATATTTCTACCGAACTATTTTCTGAATCATAATAATTTATGAGCTCAGCATGTTCCATACCTTTTTTCAGCTGGTGTATATTGGCTTTAATTAGTTCTCCTTTTTTCTTATACTGGTCAGCATTTTTGCTTTCCTGATATCTTTTATACTGTTTTTTTTGCTGTTTTTTATTTTTGGAAAGATATTTCTTTACTACAGATTTCAACCGGTCGTATTTTTTATTGTATTTTTTCTGTATAACTTCTTTTTGGTAGTAGTAGGCAAATAATTCCTGAGTACTGGCAAATTTAACTGTTTCTTTCACATCCATACAGGTTAATGGAAAGGCTGAGATATATTCAATTCGATCTTTTTCATTGATTCCGGCCGCCGGAGAGAAATCTGCCTTTTTTATTTTTTTAACTATCTGATTAAAACTTGACCATATTTTTTCTTTCTGTTCATCATTAAGTTCAGAGTAGGCCTGTTCAAAGTCTACCCCGGCCCGGTGAATAATCTCTTTTGCTGAGTAGGGACCTATTCCCCGAAAATTATAAAGTACAGCCCGAAAACAGTATTTTTTAAAATCAGAGGGTATTTTGGCAAAAAAATCACTTTTGGTTACAGTTAGGGGATTTAATTTATCCTGGCCGGGTGGAGCTTGATATTGAACACCGGGATAAAGTTCACGGTGGCTTGTTTTACTGCCCGAAATTCTTTTCATGGCATCAAGTACTTTATTGCTGTCATCTTTTAGAATAATATTACTATAGCGGCCCATTATTTCGAGTACAAGTCTATATATTTTATTATTATTTTTAATGTCCATTATCAATATTCTTTCAAAACCAGGCTGTTTAATCTGCTGTATATGACCATGGGTTAAATATTTTCTAAGAACCATACAAAAATCAGGTGGGTGAGCCGGATTGCTGAAGTTTTGTTCTGTAAGATGAACACGTGACCTTTCCGGGTGAATAGAAGTTAATAATTTTAAATCTTCTCCAGGTCTTCTGACCTGAAAGGTTAAAAATGAGTTTTCAGGTTGATAAATCTTATCTATCCGGGCATCCAGTATATTGTTTTCAAGTTCGTTTTTTATTGCAGATAACAAAATTCCGTCAACAGCCATGGTTATCATCTCCTTATATATAGTATAGAGAAAAAATACATCTGAGTCAATAAACGGCGGTGATAATTCCTTGTAAAATCATATATACTGTGATATTATAATTTAAAACTAAAAACTTTTAAGGAATATTTTTCATGTTGTTTTTGTTCACCTAAAAAAATTGCAGGTTAATATAATAGTAGGGGGAATTTGTATGGATGTTAAACTAATTAATATAGGTTTTGGAAATTTTGTAGCTGCCAATAGAGTTATTTCCGTTGTAAGCCCTGAATCTGCGCCTATTAAACGTATTGTACAGGAAGCCAGAGAAAGTGGGATGCTGGTTGATGCCACATATGGCCGGAGAACCCGGGCGGTTATTGTTATTGACAGTGATCATATAATTTTATCGGCTATTCAGCCGGAAACAGTTTCCCAGAGACTTGAAGATTCTGATGATGAAAAAGTTAATGAAAATGAAAATAATGAGGATAATTAAAAATGAACACCGGAAAACAGGGAACATTATTTGTTCTTTCAGGCCCTTCAGGAGTGGGCAAGGGCACAGTAATTGATAAATTGAGTACAGAAGATATTAATGTTGAATATTCAATCTCAGTTACTACCCGAGAACCCCGCCGGGGAGAAGAAGATGGTCAGGATTATATATTTGTTAATGAAGATGAGTTTTTTAGAATGGTTGAAGACAATAAATTTATTGAGTGGGCCAGAGTACATAACAATTATTATGGAACATTAAAAAGGACTGTGCAGGATCTCCTAAACAAAGGGAAAGATGTCATTTTGGAGATTGACATACAGGGCGCCAGACAGATACGAGATAAATTTCCAGCGGCTATTTTGATATTTTTGCTTCCTCCTTCACTTGATGAGCTGGAGGATCGTCTCGACAAAAGGGGATCAGAAGATCCTGATTCAAAGAAAACAAGACTTGAAAATGCCCGCCAGGAGATGAATGAAATCTCTTATTATGATTATCAGGTGAAAAATGACAATCTGGAAGATACTGTTTATCAGATTAAGGAAATTATTAAAAAAGAATCAAAATTAAAGGAGTGATTGCTTATGATTGATAAGCCTTCAATTGATCAGCTGGATGAAAAAGCGGATAGTATTTATACTCTGGTGATTATGGCTTCTCAGCGAGCAAAACAAATAAATGATAATGGAACCGAATTACTGCTGGATGAAGATGAATATATTAATAAAAAGCCACTTACCAGAAGTCTTCAGGAACTGGCTTCTGGAAAGCTTGAATATAAAAAGAACAGTGATATTACCTACAGATAGCTTCATAAAAATAAAAAATAGAAAAAGGAGGGAACTGAATATGAAAAAAAATGTCCTCCTGGGAATAACCGGTGGTATTGCAGCTTTTAAAATGGCCTCTACAGCTTCGGAGTTAACCAAAAAAGGATATGATGTTAATACAGTAATGACCAAGTCAGCTCAGGAATTCATTTCCCCGCTGACTTTTCAATCTATTACCGGTAATCCGGTTCATGATGATATGTTTTCTCCCCCAGAACATTATGACATTAAACACATTTCTCTGGCCCGTAAAGCAGATATTGTTTTAATTTCACCAGCCACAGCCAACTTCATCGGCAAAATGGCCCATGGTATAGCTGATGACCTGCTTTCCACACTCCTTTTGGCCACTGAAGCACCGATCTATGTGGCTCCGGCTATGAATACCAATATGTATAACAATAATATTGTCCAGGCTAATATTGAATATTTAAAGGAAAAAGGCATAAATATAATAAAACCGGGAAGCGGTGATCTGGCCTGTGGTGAAGAAGGAAAAGGGCGTATGCCGGAACCGGAAGAACTCTGTGAATATCTGGAATTTGGTCTGACCCAAAAAACTCTCGATGGGAAAAAAGTCCTTATTTCAGCTGGTCCGACCCGGGAAGCGCTGGATCCGGTCCGGTTTTTTAGTAATTATTCCAGTGGAAGAATGGGCTATTCTCTGGCAAGAGAAGCCAGTTTTCGCGGGGCAGATGTAAACCTGGTAAGTGGTCCTGCTAATCTTGCAGTTCCTTTAGGAGTTAAAATAGATAAAGTTGAAACAGCCCGGGAGATGTATGAGCATATTATCAAACAGGCTGAAGACCAGGATATCATTGTGATGGCGGCTGCTGTTGCTGATTATAGGCCCACAGAAACGAAAAGAGAGAAAATTAAAAAAGAGAGCCGGCAGGATTTTTCAATTAAGATGGAAAAAAATCCTGATATTTTAAAGGAACTGAGTGAAATCAGTTCTCCAGAACAGTTTTTAGCAGGGTTTGCAGCTGAAAGCAGCAATATTGAAGAAAATTCCAGAAAAAAATTAAAAGCCAAACACCTGGATTTAATTGTTGGTAATGACATTACTAAAAAGGATACCGGTTTTGAAAGTAAATTTAATGAGGTCTATTTAATTACAAAAGAGGATTCAGTGCACATTCCCTCTAAAACAAAAAATGAACTGGCCGCAGTTATTTTTGATAAAATAGAAGAACTACAAAACCTTGGTTTTTCGGGGAGCGATAATAATGCTTGATCCGGTAGCTTTTCGTGTTGGTCCTCTGGAGATAAGATGGTATGCTCTATTCATCAGTACGGCTCTTATTCTGGGAATTGTGTTGGCTCTAAAGGAAGCAAACCGCAAAAAAATATCGGAAGATTTTTTTCTTGATTTTTTTCTATACGGTATTCCTGCTGCCATTATAGGTGCTCGCCTGTATTATGTATTTTTCAGATGGTCTTTATACAGCGGTCAACCCTCAAGAATTATTGCTATCTGGGAAGGTGGGCTGGCTATTCATGGGGGGATAATAGGTGGTCTTTTAGTTTTAATAGTGCTTGTAAAAAAGAGAAAAGTGATGTTCTGGCAGGTTGTTGATGTTCTGGCTCCACCACTTATTCTGGGTAAAGCTATTGGCCGCTGGGGTAATTTTATTAATCAGGAGGCTTATGGTAATCCGGTAAGTGAGGAATTTATTTCTTATTTTCCGGAATTTATTCAGAATCAAATGTATATTACCGATCAGATCGGCAGCTTTTACCGGAACCCCGCTTTTTTATATTCATCTATATGGAATCTGCTGGTGTTTATATTTCTTATATGGTTGAGAAGAAAAGAGTTTGTTATTTCAGGAGATATTTTTCTGGTTTATTTATTGGCTTATTCTGGAGGACGTTTTTTTATTGAAGGAATAAGAGTTGACAGCTTGATGCTGGGTCCTTTTAGAATAGCTCAGATTTTAAGTGTGGTATTGATTTTGTTATCTTTATTATTATTGATTTTCCGCCATAAGAAAGGGGTCAGAAATTAATGCTGAATAATGCACTTATTGGTGATGTGATTGACTGTGCTCTTAGTACCGGAGGAGATTTTGCCGAAATTTTTAATGAAGACCGGAGAAGTACTACAATTAAAATGATGGAAGGAAAAATTGAAAGGGCAGTCAGTGGACGTGATTATGGGGTTGGTATTCGGATATTTAATGATACCAATGTCATATATGCTTATACCAATGATGACAGCAGGGACAATTTGCTCGAAATTACCGGAGACGCTGCCCGGGCACTTACGGGTAAGTCTCAACTTTCCAGGCAAAAATTAAATAAAACAGCAGCCGAAGATATTCATCATATAAAGCAGCCCCCTGAAAATATTGCCCATAAAAACAAAGTAGAATTGATGAGAAAAGCCCATCATGCGGCCCGGGATCATGATTCCCTGGTCAGCCAGGTTGTAATAAATTATCAGGATTACGATCAGCGGGTATTAATTGCCAATTCTGAAGGTCTGTTAACCGAAGATGAACGGGTTCGAACCAGAACTGCAATCAATGTTGTAGCCACCCGAAATGGAGAAAAACAGACCGGTTATTTTGCCCCAGGTGCCCACAGGGGTTTTGAATTTTATGAAGATATAAATATAGAAGAAAAAGCTCGAGAAGCTGCCCGCACTGCTGTAACTATGGTCAGGGCAGATTTTTGTCCCGGAGGCAGTATGCCGGTGGTTATTAATAATGGTTTTGGGGGGGTTATTTTCCATGAAGCCTGTGGACACAGTCTGGAGGCTACATCAGTGGCTAAAGAAAATTCTGTTTTTGCCAATAAAATTGGAGAACAAATTGCTGCTCCTCAAATAACTGCCATTGATGATGGTACAATCCCTCAGGCCTGGGGTTCCCAAAATGTTGATGATGAGGGTATACAAACCAGAAGAAATGTTTTAATTGAAGAAGGGGTTCTCAAAAATTATCTTGTTGATCGTCTTAATTCCAGAAGAATGGATAGCAAGCCCAATGGTACCGGAAGAAGACAGTCCTATAAATTCTCCCCAACTTCCCGGATGTCCAATACCTATATTGATAACGGTAGTTATACTCCAGAAGAAATTATAGCTCAAACAGAAGAAGGGCTGTATGCAAAATACATGGGTGGCGGTTCGGTGGACCCGGCAACAGGTGAATTTAATTTTAATGTTCGGGAAGGATATTTAATTAAAAATGGAGAAATAAAAAAACCGGTGCGGGGGGCAACCCTGATTGGAAAAGGTGCAGATATTCTTAAAAAGATTGATATGGTGGGCAATGATCTTGATTTTGGCCAGGGTATGTGTGGTTCTATGAGTGGTTCCATTCCTACAAATGTAGGTCAACCAACCCTTAGAGTATCAAATTTGACGGTTGGCGGAAGAAAGGAGCGGTAAAAAACATATGAAATTTAGTGATTTTCAAAGAGAATTGTTTGCAGAGGGTAGAAAAAATAATATTACAAATATGGAAATTTTCCAGAATAGCAGCCGCAGTTTTAAGCTGCGTGTTTTTGAGGGAGAGATTGATCATTATTCATTAAGTGAAGACTGTGGCATATCTCTGCGGGCCAGTATTGATGACAAAATAGGATATTCCTATAGTGAAAAACTTGATCGGGAATCAATTACCTTGCTGCTGGAGAATGTACAACAAAATGCTGAAATAAATGAAGAGGATGAAGAAATATATCCGGGTGGAGAAGAATATCAGGACATAGACCCATATACTCAGGAATTAAATAATGTCTCTCCGGAAGAGAAAATAGAAACAGTAAAAAAAATGGAAAAAGCAGCTCTAGAGCGGGATGAAAGAATTAAATCAGTTAATTACTGTCTGTATAATGACCTTGAATTTGAAGAAAAACTAATTAATACATATGGTCTGGACTGCAGTTTTAAAAATAATGCAGCCTACATTTATATTTCAGCAGTGGCTCAAAAAGGAGACCAAATTAAAACAGCTTCTGAATTTGCTATTTCACAAAAATTTAAGCAGTTAAATCCGGTTCAGGTGGCAAAAAAGGCTGCTGATGAGGCTTTATCAATGCTGGGGGCCACAGCAATTGATTCCGGGAAATATCCCGTCATTTTAAGAAATGACACGGCTGCGGACTTACTTTCTGCTTTTAGTTCTACTTTTTCTGCCTATGATGTTCAAAAAGGTCTGTCCTTATTTGCCGGTAAACTGGGGCAAAAAGTTGCTGCTGAAGATATTACACTTTTTGATGATCCCTTTTTAGAGCAGGGATTCAGATTACGTCCCTTTGATGCTGAAGGGGTGCCGGCCTATAAAAAGGAAATAATTTCTGAGGGATCATTGAAAACCTTTCTGCATAATCTGAAAACTGCCCGACAGGAAGACACAAAATCTACCGGGAATGCCTACCGGAGCTCTCATAAAAGTTATATCGATATTGCCCCTACCAATATGTATTTTAAACCGGGAACAGTTTCCCGAAAAGAGATGATTTCACAAATTGACCGGGGACTGTTGATCACCGATATACAGGGTCTACATGCAGGAGCAAATTCAGTATCAGGTGATTTTTCTCTTTCCGCTGCCGGATATTTTATTGATAAAGGAGAGATTACAGAACCGGTCGAACAAATTACTATTGCCGGTAATTTCCTGGAAATGCTTCAAAAAATAACCGTGGTCGGAAAAGATCTCAGAATGTCTATTCCCGGTTCCAGTCATATTGGTGCTCCTTCTTTAATGATCGAGGAAATGAATGTGGCTGGAAACTGATGTTTGTTAGTTTCTGCTGATATCTGTGTTATTTAATTGACAGTTATTATCAATTGTGCTAAACTGTTAATGGTTATAATCGTTTAATGGTTATAATCTTTGTTTACATTAATATAAGATGTTTACTTTTACTTCCCTTGGTGAAAAATGGGTGTATAAAATGTTATTGTCTCATTTACAAAATGACTAACTTCCATCTTCTTTTTGGGTTAAGAAGAAAGAAAATTTAACTAAATAAATTTAAATCTTTCCAGTAGGTATGGAAGAAGAGCATATAGATTTACTGTTTTTAAATTAGCAGTTATCTCAACAATGGTATATAGATAGATTACGGAAAGATCATTTTGAACAGCAATAATTATAGGAACACCTGTAAGATACTTAACATTAGGCAAACAATAATTAACTGAAGGTGGCATACTATGTCTGACAATTATTTATTTACTTCTGAATCTGTTACCCCCGGTCATCCAGACAAACTTGCCGATCAGATCTCTGATGCTGTTCTTGATGCCATTATAGAGCAGGATCCACAGGGCAGGGTTGCCTGTGAAAGTTTTCTTACAACCGGTCTGGCTCTGGTTTCTGGAGAAATTACCACCAGGAGCTCGGTTAATATATCTGAAATCTGCCGGGATACGATCTGTGAAATTGGTTATGATAATCCGGATTATGGCTTTGATGGTAATACCTGTGCCGTTATTACCTCTCTTGACGAGCAGTCAGCAGATATAGCCCGGGGAGTGAATGGTTCCAGAGAAGAAGAAAAGCAGGAACTGGGGGCCGGTGATCAGGGGATTATGTTTGGCTATGCCTGTCGTGAAACTCCGGAACTGATGCCACTGCCCATTATGATGGCCCATAAGCTGGCCAAACGTTTGACCAATGTTCGCTGTGAGGGTGTTCTGGATTATCTCCGTCCTGACGGGAAGACTCAGGTTACAGTGGAGTATGAAAATGGAAAACCACAGAGGATGGATAAAATTCTTATATCTTCACAGCACAGTCCGGAAATGAGTTTATCCCAGATTAAGGATGATATTACATATGAGGTAATTAAAGAAGTAATTCCGGATCATTTTATTGATGAAAATACAAAAATTTTGGTCAATCCCACCGGAAGATTTGTCATTGGGGGACCTCCGGGTGATACCGGATTAACCGGCCGTAAAATTATTATTGACACTTATGGGGGGACTGCCCGACACGGGGGTGGTGCATTTTCCGGTAAAGATCCCACAAAAGTAGATCGCTCAGCTGCCTATGCTGCAAGATATGTGGCCAAAAATATTGTTGCCGCTGAACTGGCCGACCGCTGTGAGGTACAGCTGTCATATGCTATTGGTATAGCAGAACCACTTTCTATTAATATAAATACTTATGGAACGGGCAAAGTAAAGGAATCAAGACTCGTTGCTTTAGTTGAAGAAATATTTGATTTACGCCCCTCGGCTATTATTGAAAAGTTTTCTCTGCTGAGACCAATTTATCGTCCCCTGGCGGTCTATGGGCACTTTGGCCGGGCTGAACTGGATTTACCCTGGGAAAAAACCGATATGAAGAACCGAATTATTAACAACCTGTAACCTGTGAACTATATAGATATGTTTTGAGGTGTCTTTATGGAATTTAGCACAAGTAAGCTGGACAGAAGAACCATTCTAAGAGGCCTGCGTTTTGCAGTTATAGTAAGTTTGTTTTTTTCAGTTTTAATAATCATGTTGACTATTGACCGAGAAGCATTACAAAATATAATGAGAGATATCGAGCCGGTTTATTTGTTTTTGGCCCTGATTATTCTTTTTTTAAGATGGCTTGCTGCTTCCCTCCTATTAAAGACCCTGGTTAGTGCTGTCGGAGACAAAATACCATTATATGATGCTGTTAAAATATATCTTTCGGGAGCCTTTATAGCCAATGTTACCCCTTTTGCCAGTGGGGGAGGTCCTTTTCAAATATTTTTTCTTCACAAAAAGGGAGTAAATATCGGAAGCTCTTCTGTGGTGATCATTGTACAGCTTTTGTTAAGGATTTTCTTTTTTGGTTCGGCAGCTCTCATATTTTTAATATTTTTTAATGATCTGGTATCCCGGGGCTATATTCCGGCAGGTATTTTTTATACTGCTTTTGGAGGTGGGCTGCTGGTATCCCTGTTTATTGTACTTTTTACCCTGCTGCCCAGGACTGCCGAAAAAATATTACAGATGATTTTTAGTATTAAAAAAATCAGATTGCTGGTAAAGAGAAGTTATAAAATTAAGCGTTTTTTGGTTAAAGCACGAAAAGAATTAAGAGAATTTCGACGTTCTCTGGAATTTATAGGGGCCCGGAAAGGTTATCTTCTGCTGGGTGTTCTGCTGACGGTTTTAAACTGGAGCTTATTATTTTTGCTACTGCCTGTTATCTTATATGGTCTGGGAGGTGGAGCTCACTTTTTCCAGGCTTATGTAATGCAGACAATTTTTTATTTAATAATACCATTTATGCCCACTCCCGGGGCCAGTGGAATAGCCGAAATCGGTTTTGCTTCTCTGTTTGTGTCTTTTATTCCCGGCAGTCTGATAGGACTGGTCCTTTTTGGGTGGCGGCTTTTTTCCTTTTATATTGTACTTCTGGTAGGCGGGTATTTTGCTCTTAGGGAAATAAGTAATTTGGGGAGTAAAAAGATATGAAAAAGTATGCCCAGGTTATTGTAAATATACCCGCTGCAGAAGTTGATAAAGAATATGATTATCTGGTTCCTCCGGACAGAGAAAATGAATATAAAATAGGTCATGTTATCCAGGTACCCTTTGGCTCCCGCAGGGTTATCGGTTTTATTATTGGTTTTTCAGAAAATACAGATGTATCTTCTGGAAAAATAAAACAGCTGGATAAAAAAATCCTGAAGGATAGAGTATTTGACAAAAAAATGCTGGATCTGTTTAAATGGATGGCCTATAATTATAATTCTTATCTATCACAGGTAATTAAAACAGCTTTACCGGCTGGAATTATACAGGGCCGAGTTAGTGTGAAAAAGAAAAAGTTTATTTGTTTAAATGAAAGTGAAGATATTGTCAGAAAAAAAATTAAAGAAATAAAAAACAGAGCTCCCAAACAGGCTCGTATTCTGGAAATTTTTGCTGACAATCCCCACAAGGAATTTACTGTTCAGGAGCTTATCAATACTGCTGATTGTTATCGAGGAGCGGTTTACCGCCTTATGGAAAAGGGAGTTCTGGATTCCTGTAAAAGAATCCAGAGAAGAAAACTTAACCATACAAAATCTAAAAAAGAAAGTAAAGTACCTTCCCTTACCTCCGATCAAAACAAAGCCATTAGTTCGGTGCAGAAGTCCTTTAACAGTTCGGAAATTTTTCTTTTACATGGGGTAACGGGGAGTGGAAAAACAGAAGTATATCTTCAGCTGGCAGATAGATTACTAAAACAGGGACAGGGTACAATTATTCTGGTACCGGAAATTTCTTTAACTCCGATTATGGTGCGCCGCTTTTACAGCAGGTTTAAAGATAAAATAGCTGTTCTGCACAGTGGTCTGTCCGAGGGAGAGAGGTATGATGAATGGAGAAGAATCAAAAGAGGAGAGGCGAAAATTGTTATAGGGGCCCGTTCTGCAGTTTTTGCCCCCCTTGATAATCCCGGATTAATAGTAATTGATGAAGAACATGAAAATTCATATAAACAGGAGACCTATCCTCATTACCATGCCCGGAGAGTGGCTTTTGTGCGAGGCAAAATATCAAATTTCCCGGTTCTTCTGGGCTCTGCCACTCCATCTTTGGAATCTTTTTATTATACTGAAAAAAACTTTATACATTATCTTTCTTTATCTAAAAGAATAAATGAGCGGGGTCTGCCTCCCGTGGATATAATTGATATGTCCGCTGAATTAAAAAAAGGAAACACCGGTATTTTTTCTGCCAGCTTAAAAGATTCCATAACCAGGACTTTAAAAAAGGATAAACAGGTGCTGCTTTTTTTAAATCGGCGCGGATATGCCAGTTTTATGATGTGCCGGGAATGTGGTTTTGTAATAAAATGCCGCAACTGTGATATTTCACTTACCTATCATTCTGCAAAAAACAGTTTATGCTGTCATTATTGTGGTCATACCCGGAGACCGGCCCAAAAATGTCCGGAATGTGATAGTGAGTATATTAAAGAATTTGGAATAGGCACAGAAAAAATTGTCCAGGAGGTAAAAGAAGAATTTCCGGAGGCTGAGGTTGACCGGATGGATGTTGATACAACTGTATATAAAGGTGCCCATGAAGATATACTGGCCAGAATGGAGAAAGGAGAAACCGATATTCTGGTTGGTACCCAGATGATTGCCAAAGGACATGATTATCCCGGGATTGAAGTGGTGGGAGTTATATCGGCAGATACAATGTTAAATATACCTGATTTTCGTTCTGCGGAGAGGACTTTTCAGTTAATGACCCAGGTAGCCGGTAGAGCTGGTCGGGGCAGCACCCGGGGTCAGGTCTATATTCAGACATATAATCCTGACCATTACAGTATTCAAGCTGCCCGCAATCATGATTATGAGGCTTTTTATAAAAATGAAATCAAACTACGAAAAGAACTAAATTATCCTCCTTTTTGCTTTCTGGTTAATATACTGGTCAGAGGCACACAAAAGGAAATTGTAAAAAAAGAAATAAAAAAACTGAGCCAGAAAATTCATAAACAGCACCACAGCAGTATAATGGAGATAATGGGCCCCTCCCCTGCTACGATACCTAAAATAAGAGGTAAGTTCCGCTGGCAGATTATATTAAAATTTGCCGAAAAAAAATTAAGGAAAAAAATATTAAATAAACTTAAAAAAGAAGTACAGATTCAGGAAAATAAAAATGATGTATCTTTTGTTATTGATGTAGATCCTCAGTCAATGTTATAATATAATATAGTGTAAAATCTATTATGCTATTTTTAAAAATAGCTAATAATTATTTTAAGGTTTTATGTATACAATTGAATTTTAACTGCTGTATATACTGTGTTTTCAAATAAGAGGAGGTGGGAGTATGGCTGTATTAAATATAAGAGAAATTGGAGACCCTGTGCTCAGAACCAGGGCCAAAGATGTAGTAAAAATAACCGATAAAACCCTCAGATTAATTGATAATATGTGCTCAACAATGATTGAAAATGAGGGTATTGGTCTTGCTGCTCCCCAGGTAGGAGTATCCCAGAGAGTAATAGTTCTGCGTGAAGGTGGGGAAGATGAAAATAACTGTCGAGCTTTAATAAATCCAAAAATTGTAGAACAAAAAGGAAAGAAAACTGCCGAAGAAGGATGCCTTAGTATACCTGACCGAAGAGGGCTGGTCGCCCGGGCTAAAAAAATTACTGTTAAGGCTTTAAATAAAAAAGGAGAAAAAATTTCAATTCAGGCCGAAGAAATGCTGGCCCGAGTTATACAGCACGAAATTGACCATTTAAATGGAGTCCTGTTTGTTGATAAACTCATCGAAATGGAAGATCAATTTGATAATCTAACAAAAACAAGATGAGGTGAAATAATGGATATTGTATATATGGGGAGTCCCGATTTTTCAGTCCCCTCTCTTGAACAGCTGGTTGAGAGTGATATATTAAATGTTAAAGGGGTAATAACCAGGCCCGATAAACCCCGGGGGCGGGGCCAAAAAAAACAATCAACACCGATCAAAAAGAAAGCTCTCCAGCTGGGCTGTCAGGTCTTCACTCCTGAGAATGTAAATAGCTCTTCTTTTATCAATCAGCTTCAGGAATTGGCTCCGGAGATTATTGTTGTGGTTGCTTTTGGCCAGATTCTCTCCCGGAAGGTCCTGGAAACACCTGACCGGGGCTGTGTAAACCTGCATGCCTCTCTTTTACCAAAATACCGGGGAGCCAGCCCCATACATCGGGCAATTATGAATGGTGAAGAAAAAACAGGAGTTACGGTTATGTTTATGGAAGAGACTCTGGATACAGGCGATATTATCAGCCAAAAAGAAGTTGTAATAAATAGAGATGATACTGCAGGTGATCTCCATGATCGCCTGGCAGAAACAGGGGCCAAACTGCTGGTCAGGACTCTGATTGATATAAAACAGAATAACTATACTAGGAAACAGCAAAATGACCAGGAAGCTTCCTATGCCGATAAACTGGATAACAGGGCTGGAGAAATTGACTGGAATTGTTCTGCCGAAGATATATATAATTTTGTGCGTGGTCTTAATCCCTGGCCTGTAGCCTATACTTTCTGGGATGACATGAGGTTAAAAATCTGGCAGGTAAATATAAAAGATAAAAACAGCAAAAAAGGAGAACCGGGAGAAATACTCCAGGTTTCAGGGGAAGGGCTTGTTGTTCAAACCGGCTGTGGTATTATTGAATTAGAAAAATTACAGCCGGCCGGTAAAAAGAAAATGGATTGTGTTGATTTTGTTAATGGTTATGAATTAGAGCCGGGTACTGTTCTCGGTTGATAGGGGAGATCATATAGATGGGATTTTTGTTATTTTTTCTAATTCTGGCTTTATTTTTTCCTGTTCTTTTTTATCCTCTGCTGATTTTTATTGCTTTAATGCTGATTTTTATTCCCGTAAAATTTACAATTGATTCTTTTTTTAATCTGTTTTTCATTCCCCGGCAAATTTACAGGATAGCAGTTAATCCACTTTTAAGGCGGAACCATGCTCTGGAACATGCAGCTGTTAATATACTGGAAAAAGAATATGGTTACAGCAATCTTTCCGGGTATGCGACCGAAAATGGGTTTTATATAATGGGAGTTGATAATATCAGTAATGTCCTGCAGGCGGCAGAAAAAGGCAGACAGCTAATGAGCCGGGGAGAGGATAATCTGGCTGTTCACAAAAATTGTGGTACCAGTCAGCTGATGATTAATTTTTCTTCGGCAATTATATTTTTGTTTCTGCTGTTTGTTACAGGTCAATTCAGTATTTTTTATATTATTATCGCTCTGCTGTTAGCCCATCTGGTCAGCTCACTTTTGGGCAGGAAAGTCCAGAAAAGATTTACAACATCTTCTGATGTTGATCAGATGCAGATAAAAAATGCCTATTTTGAGGACAGCAGCTCTTTTATCCCGGTAAGACAAAACAGGAAAGTGTTTGTTCAGACTGCCAAAATAAATGTCATTGAGTAAGATTTTAATTTTGGGGGTATATTAAAAGTGAAACAGAGGGATGATATCAAAAATTATACCCGCCCTGATTTAATAAACTGGTTTCTTGAACAGGATTATGCAGGTTTTCGCGGTAAACAGGTTTTTAACTGGCTTTACAGAAATTTTGTTGATTATTTTTCTGAGATGAAAAATTTACCGGAAGAGATCATTGAGCTGCTGAAAGATAATTTTAATCTTTATTCTTTAAATTTAGTTAACCTGCAAAAGTCAGCCGGGGGAACGGTCAAATATCTTTGGGAACTGCCCGATCAGAATAGAATTGAAAGTGTTTTTCTGCCTTATTATGATGAAGAAAGATACAGTGTATGTTTATCATCACAGGTGGGTTGTGATTTGGGCTGCAAAT
>PWDW01000170.1 GCA_003553225.1 Halanaerobiaceae bacterium | reverse complement strand
GTTTCCACGGGACGGAAGGTTTCAACAAATTCATCAACTATGCTCACGTCCTGTAAACCATCTCTCAACAGAACTAATCTTGTGTTAAACCCGTCCAGGACACCTATTATTTGATTTCCGGTTTCAGTCGGATGGAATGTTTCAACTGCAAAATCTATAAACCCTACGTCCTGTACACCGTCCCTGATCAAACCAATCTCTGTGTCGAATCTGTCCCATATGCCCATAATCTGATCATGTATCTCGTCGGCTGAGAATACATCGGAAGCCGAGTCTAATACTCCTATGCCCTGCACACCGTCTCTTACAATGTCCAGTCTGGTATCGAACGCATCGACCAATCCCACTACCTGTTCCTGAACCTGTCTTGGCTCAAAGGGTGACACAACATATTCCAGAACACCGAACTGCTGCAGACCCTCCCTAACCAGGCTTATCCTGGTGTCGAAGGCCCGAGCAATTCCTGCAAGCTGTTCCTGGACTTCGCCCGGACGGAAGGTATCAACCGTCTGTGATAGGATATCAGCATCAAATAAAACATCTCTTATCAAATAAACCCTTTCAGCGGACCTGTCGAAGACATCCAAAGTCTGGGTCAAAAGACCATCCGGCCGGAAGATATCGGTCGTGGAGTCAACTGTCCAAACTGTTTGTATCCGGTCCCTCAACAAGTCTACTCTTGTTTCAAACCGGCGGTAGAGCCCAACCATCTGATCCTGGACCTGGATCGGATGGAATGTATCCATTATTTCTTCAAACATAACCAGGTTCTGTACTCTGCTTCTCGCAAGTAATGCGGTTGTATCGAACTGATCCACCGCCCTTACAAGTTGTTCCACAACATCATCAGGATAGAAGCCCTCTTCCGTGGTTTCCACAACACCAACCTCCAGGAACCAGCCTCTGATTAGATCCAGCCTGGCATCGAACACGTCCACAAATCCGACTATCTGGCCACGTACTTCCCGTGGTCCGAAGATATCAAGGGCTTCCTCTGTTATACTGACTTCCTGTGCCCTATCTCTAATAAGATACAGCCTGACATCAAATCTATCCGCCAGACGGATGATCTGGTCCTGGATTTCACCGGGCAGGAAGGTCTCGGTTAAACTGTAGTGTACATCCACACTCTCAAATCCTTCCCTCATTAAGATTATTCTGGTATTGAAACCATCGAACAGACCCGTAATTTGCTTCTGAACTTCGCCGGCGTAGAAGGTATCAGCAAAGGAATCATCCAAACCTATCCGCTGGACGCCGTCCCTGAGAAGATCCAGCCTGGTGTCGAATTCTCTTGATATTCCAAACAGCTGCTCTCCGACGCTACCCGGCTGGAAGGTATCGAATGCGTCCTCCAGGATGCCGAGAATCTGGTCCCCGCTATCCCGTGGTCCGAAGATATCAAGGGCTATGTCAAAAATACCAACTTCCTGCACTCTATCCCTGGCGAGTCTTACGCCAGTATCAAAACTATCCAGTACGCCGATGGCTTGGGTTTCTATACGGAACCCTTCGGGCATAATAAACTCCTGTATTGCAACTTCCAGGCCCTGGAACCTATCCCTAACCAGACTTATCCTGGTATCGAAAACATCTGCCAGTCCGATCACCTGACCCTCACTTTCATAAGGACGGAAGGCCTCCACGAAGAACCCATCAACCAACAACTCCTGTGCACCGTCCCTTATAAGACCTATCCTCGTATCCAGTTGATCTAAAACACCCGTGATCTGACCACTTATCTCCCGGGGGCGGAAGCTTTCCACCAAACCGTCCGTCAACCATACCTCTTCAAACATGTCTCTGACAAGGTATAACCTGGTATCAAGAAGACCGAGGGCCTGTGATATCTGCTCCTGCACCTCCATGGGACGGAAGGTCTCGATTCGGATATCCGCAATATCCAGCACCTGGGCTCCCTCTCTGGAAAGGTATAAAACAGGATCGAACCGTGTAACAGTATTAACAAACTGTCCGTAAACCTCCGCCGGTTCAAAGGCTTCAAAGGTATCTGTCGGTATCCCTATATATTGTGTCCTGTCCCTGATCAAACCAATCCCTGTGTTAAACTGTTCAAGGACAGCCACTGTCTGCTTCCTTATTTCATCGGGATAGAAACCGATGTCCGAAGCCAATTCCGTTCTCAGGCCCTGGTAGGCACCACGAAGCAGGTCGATCCTAGTTTCAAACCCATCGAATACACCTAGAATCTGATATTCCGTGACATCTGGGCCAAAAACATCATTGGCATCGTCGATTATATACAAGCCAAGTATGTGGTCACGCAGTAAATCGACTCTGGTATCGATCTGCCCGGTCGCGTCCAAAACCTGTCCCCAAACTTCTCCAGGCCTGAACAGTTCGTGTATCGTAACCGCTGCATCGAACTCCTGGAATTGTTCCCTGACCAGGCCGACCCTCGTGCCGAATCCATCCATAACCCTTAGAACTTGCCCTCGAGCCTCCGTGAAACGGAGGTTTTCAAACACATCACCTGTGACGACGATCCCCTCGAAACCGTCTCTAACTAGACCTATCCTGGTGTCGAACCGGCGAGATATGCCCACAAACTGTTGATAGATTTCAGCCGGCAAGGAAAAATCCCTGTGATAACCCACTATCCCAAGATCCTGTGTAGTATCCCTTATAAGTCGCAGCCTGATACCGAAGCTATCTGCCACGGATAAAAGATTCTCCTGAATCTCTCCTGGTCTGAAGATCTCATACGTATAGCCGAAAACAGGGATATTTTCAGCAAAATCCCGAACCAACCTGACTCCTATATCAAACCTATCTATCAAATAAACAGACTGTGCTTTTGTCTCGCCGGGACGGAAAACCTCCAGTGCACTATCAAGGGCTTGTATAACCGCCATCCTGTCCCTTAAAAATGCACCAGTAGTATCAAACCGATCCGAAACCCCGACAGTCTGTTCATGATGCTCACCGGGACGGAAGACTTCGATCAAATATCCCTCAAACCCTAATTCCTCCAGTTCTGCTCTGATGAGTCCCAGCCTGGTATCGAACTCACCCATGACTTTCAGTACCTGTTCACCCACTTCCACTGATCCCAGGGTCTCCAGGGTGTAACCTTCCACGCCAAGTTCCTCGACCTGTCTTCTCAGTAAACCAATCCTTCTGCTGAACCCGTCCGAAACTCCCAGAATCTGTTCCTGAACTTCGGATGGTCGGAAAACAACCGTAACTTCCTCGAGGACACCTGTTCCCTGCTCCCAGAGCTCGAAGGGACTGAAGGTGTCTGTTGTAAGGTGCGCAGTAAACAAACTCTCTGTCCTATCCCTGAAGATATCGATACGGGAACTGGCCTCGTCAAAGATGCCGACGTCCTGGAAAACTATTCTTACTTCACCCGGTATTCCCCACCCATCGACCGAAACCAAAACATCCTGGAAAATCTCTCTGGTCAAAACCAGTCCGGTATCGAACCGGTCGAAAAGTCCTGTGGTCTGTTTATGGACTTCCGTAGGTTGGAAGACATCCTCTACAAAACGGCCTATTCCAAATCCCTCGAAGGCCTCTATACCAAGACTTGCTCTTTCTTCAAAACTGTCGTAGATTCCCACAAACTGGTCCAAAGCGTCTTCTGGATGGAAGGTTTCGGAGATATCACCTACAGAAACAATGTCCTGTAGGCGGTTGCGGAAAAGAACCAAGACATCGTCAAACTCCTGCAAAGTCTGCAGCACCTGCTCCTGAATCTCCACGGGCAGGAATCTGACATCCAAGACACGACCAACTCCTGTTGACTGTACCGTATCACGCAAGAGACCCAGTCGGGTGTCGAACTCTCTCCTTACACCGACAAGCTGCTCAGTGATTTCGTCGGGATTGAAAGCATCCTGTGCTCTTTCGGATATTCCCACAAAACCAGACCTGTCTCTTATGAAGAAACCGGTAATATCAAGCTCGTCTGTAAATCCCGCCATCTGCTCCAGAGACCCGGTGGGTCCGAACCTGTCATAAAAGAGGTCGGAGACTGTCGTATACTGCACTCTTTCCCTTGTAAGACTGATCCTGTCTCCAAACTCAGATCTGATCCCTACCACCTGTTCCCATATCTGTTCAGTACCGAGCCTTCTGACCAGGTATTCACCGACCCCTGTTGCCTGGAACCGATCTCTGATCAGGCCGGTTCTGGTATCAAATATATCGACAAGACCTGTCACCTGGTCCACGAGTTCACCGGAACCGAAGATCTCAGAAACACTGTCAAAACCTCTTATATCCTGCAAACCTTCCCTGAAAACGAATAAAAGTGAGTCAAACTCGTCCGTCGTGGCTATGATCTGGTTTTGGAAATCTGTTGCACCAAAGATTTCCTCGGCGTTTTCTACCATAGAAACGGTCTGTGCCATGTCACGTATAAGATCAAGTCCGACATCGAACCTGTCCTGTAGATTCAACGACTGCTCAAAGAACTCGAAGGGTGTGAAGACATCGAGGGACTCTGAAAATACACCAACTTCAAATACCGCATCACGAAGAAGTTTCACACGGGTGTCAAACTGGCTCACAGTACCCGCAAGCTGCTCATGGATTTCAAGGGGTGCGAAAACATCAAACGTTCTCTCTTCAATCCACATTCCTTGAACCCCTTCTCTGAGGAAGTTACCAACCGTATCGAAACGGCCTTCCAGACCTAGTGTCTGCTCCCATGTTTCAGCCGCACCAAACAATCCGTCTACATATTCCGTCACCAGGGTCCCCTGGAAAACATCCCTTGCCAGACCCACCCTTTCGTCGAAACCGTCGGACATCTCCAAAATCTGCTCCCCGACCTCAGAGGAACCGAAGGTATCGTCCACAAGACCGGAAAGAACCAAGTCCTGGAAGCGTATCCTGGTAAGGTCGAGCCCTGTGTCGAACAGGTCGATTGTTTCAACCAGCTGCTCCTCTCTGACTCCAGTAAAGAAGCTTTCAAATGTCGTGCCTAAAACCCCAAGTTCCTGTAACCTTGTAGATATAAGTGAAAGTCTTCTATCAAACTCGGCCGATACCCCTGTAAACTGTTCGTAAATCTCATCCGGTCTGAATCTCTCTGTCGATACCTCCACAAGGTCCAGTACCTGCCCGTGTATCTCACGGGACCCGAAAAGGTCACCTGTGAAATCAGCTATACCTATTCCCTGGTCCCTGTCCCTTCCGATATATATACCCGTGTCGAACTGATCAAGAACCCCTATATTCTGTATCTGTATTCTTACGTCTTCGGGTATACCCAGCACTGTTTCAGTTATCCCTAAATCCTGGAACATGCTCCTAACAAGACTCACCGTGGTATCGAAGTATCCGAACGCCTCGACCGCCTGCTCCCCGACTACCCGAGGTCTGTAAGTTGCGTCACTGCTGCTTACCACCCAAAGGCTGCTTACCCCTTCTCTAAGGAGGCCCAGCCTGGTATTGAAATCCCTGGAGACACCGAATATCTCTTCGCCGAACCCGTGCGGGAGGAAGGTCTCCGCCGGATAACTGAAGATACCCGTCGCCTGCTCCTGGACCTGACCAAACAAAAGAACAGTCGTGTCCTCTATAAACACCGCAATACCCTGTGTCCTGTCCCTGACCAGCCCTATATTAGAGTCAAAGGTATCGACTACACCGAGTTCCTGAACAAGAACCCGAACCACGGTCGGTGCATCGTAACCATAGTCATCGACCAGTAAAACCTCCTGGAACCTGGTTCTCAAAAGATCGATGAGCTCGTTGGCCCTGTCGGATATTCCAACAAACTGATCAATTGTAACCCCTGCCCCAAAGGAATCTAAGGCTTCTTCAAATATACCAAACTCCTGGACACCGTCTCTGACAACACCGATTCTGGTGCCAAAACCGTCAACTATCCCCGATATCTGTTCCTGCAGTTCTGTGGCACTCAGTCCCTCAGAAACGGAACTGACCGCCATAAGTTCCTGTGTTTGATCACGAACGAGTCCCAATCGTGCGCCTATCTCTCCGTAAATACCTGCTACCTGTCCCTGTATTTCCCTGTGTCCCAGTACATCCTCCGCCCTGTCGATTAAATTCAGGCTCTGTATGCCTTCGCGGTTCAAAAACTGTTGAACTTCAAAGCTGTCGGCCAGTCCGACAAACTGCTCTCCGAT